>CAZGJO010000067.1:0-9738 GCA_964525685.1 uncultured Ectothiorhodospiraceae bacterium
GTCATCGCCTTCTCCGGCGGCCGGCCGGGGATGATCTCGGCAGCCACCGGCGCCATGGCGCTATTGATGGTGAATCTGGTGGCGGACCACGGGCTGCAGTACCTGCTGGCGGCGACCATCCTCACCGGCGTCCTGCAGATGGTCTTCGCGTGGCTGAAGCTGGCCCGCTACATGATGTTCATCCCGCACACGGTGATGGTGGGCTTCGTCAACGCCCTGGCGATCCTGATCTTCCTCTCCCAGGTCCCCTATCTGGTGGACGGCGACGCGACCATGTGGGCGCTGGTCGCCGCCGGGCTGATCATCGTATACGGCCTGCCGATGATCCCGAAGTATCCGCAGCTGCTGCCGCCGCCGCTGGTCGCGATCATCGTGCTCGGCCTGGTGGTCTACTACATGGGCCTGCCGACCCTGCAGGTGGGCGACATGGGCGATCTGCCGGACGGCCTGCCCGCCTTCCTGCTGCCCGACATCCCGCTGAACCTGGAGACCCTGCAGATCATCTTCCCGACGGCGCTGGCGCTGGCCATCGTGGGCCTGCTGGAGTCCCTGCTCACTGCCTCCATCGTCGACGATCTCACCGATTCGGAGAGTGACAAGAACCGTGAATCCCAGGGCCAGGGCATCGCCAATGTGGTCACCGGTTTCTTCGGCGGTATGGCGAGCTGCGCGATGATCGGCCAGTCGGTGATCAACGTGAAATCGGGGGCGCTGGGCCGGTTGTCGAGCCTGGCCGCCGGGATCTATCTGTTGCTGTTCATCGTGTTCCTCGAGGACCTGGTCGCGCAGATCCCCATGGCGGCGCTGGTGGCGGTGATGATCATGGTCAGTATCGCCACCTTCGACTGGCAGTCCATCCCCAACCTGCGCAAGCTGCCGCTGACCGATTCCACGGTGCTGCTGGTGACGGTGGCCACGGTGGTGATCACCCACGACCTCTCCCTGGGCGTGCTGGCCGGCGTGCTGCTCAGCGCCGTCTTCTTCGCCCGCAAGATCGCCGAGGCCATTCGGGTGGACAGCCATTTCGACGAGGCCACCGGAAAGCGCCACTACGTGGTCAACGGCCAGCTCTTCTTCGTGGCGGTGGATCGGTTCGTGGAGATGTTCGATTTCAGTGAACGGCCGCGGACGGTGGTCATCGACCTCAGCCATGTCTGGCTGTGGGACAGCTCCGCGGTGGCCGGCATCGACAAGGTGGTGAGCAAGTTCCGGCGCAACGGCGTGGAGGTGGAGGTGATCCCGCCCGAGGGGGAGAGCGGCCAGCTCCATGACCGCCTGGCGCTGCACGACAAGGGGGACGGTCCCGCCCCGGGCGGCCACTGACACCGGCCGGTGAGGCGCCCGCGCAGGCTTCGGCGGGCGGCTCCCCCGGGCGCCCCGGGATACCGTGCCCGGCGCCGGTCCCGGTTCAGCCCTCCAGGTCGTAGATCTGGAGGATGCCGTGCACCGCGCCGGCGTCGTCCGCCACCACCAGGGCGCTGATCTTCTCCGCCTGCATCCGGTCCTCGGCCTCGGCGAAGCGCCGCTCGGGGTGGATGGTCTTCGGGTTCGGGGTCATCGCCTCGCCGGCGGTCAGCGCCACGGGATCGTCCTCGCGCTCCAGCAGGCGACGCAGATCGCCGTCGGTGACGATCCCCTGCAGCCGCCCTTCCGTCATCACCAGCGCCAGACCCAGCCGCCCGGCGGACATGGTGTGGACCAGATCGCGAAAGCCCGTTTCCGGTGCGCAGATGGGCAGGTCCCGGGTGTGCATGACGTCGGCGACCCGGGTCAGCAGGCGCCGGCCCAGGCTGCCGCCGGGGTGGAAGCGGGCAAAGTCTTCCGGCTGGAAGCCGCGTTCACTGGAGAGCGCCACCGCCAGGGCGTCGCCCATGACCAGGGTGGCGGTGGTGGAGCTGGTGGGCGCGAGGTTGTTGTTGCACGCCTCGCGCGGCACCGAGATGTCCAGCACCACGTCGGCGTGGGTCGCCAGGGTGGAGTCGGGCCCGCCGGTCATGGCGATGACCCGGTTGCCCTGGTGCTCCATGAAGGGGAGCAGCCGGATGAGCTCCTCGGTCTCGCCGCTGTTGGAGATCATCAGCGCCACGTCGCTGGGGTGGATCATCCCCAGATCGCCGTGGAACGCCTCCCCCGGATGGACGAAGAACGACGGCGTGCCGGTGGAGGCCAGGGTGGCGACGATCTTGCGCCCGATGATCCCCGACTTGCCCATGCCGACCACCACCAGCCGCCCCTCGGTGGCCAGGACCATCTCCACCGCCCGGGCGAAGGCGCCGTCCAGCCGCTCGCCCAGGCGCTGCAGGGCCGCCATTTCGACCTCGATGACCTCCCGCCCCGCGGCGAGGAGGTGCTGTTCCCGGCTGCTGCTCTCTTCCGTCATGGCTGTGCGTTCCGTTTACTGGCTGGTGTCGGCCACCGCGCGGCGGAAGCCGTCGGCGGAATCGAAGACGTGGGCCTGGTCCCGGGCGATGAGGATGGCATCCACCAGCTCCCGGAAGGCGGCTTCGCCGCCCCGGCTCTCGAGCACGTCGGTGGCCCGGCGGCGGACGTACGCCGGGGCGTCGGCGACGGCGAAGGCCATGCCGCAGACCGCGAAGGCCGGCAGGTCGATGGAGTCGTCGCCGACGTAGGCGGTGCGTTCGGCGTCGACCCCGGCGTCCGCCATGATGGCGCGGCAGGCGGCCGCCTTGTCGCTGACGCCGAAGCGCTGGTGGTGGATACCGAGATCGGCGGCGCGCCGACGCAGGGTCGGCGAGTCGCGCCCGGAGAGCAGGGCCACCTGGATCCCGGTCTCCTCGAGCATGCGCATGCCGAGGCCGTCGCGGGCGTGGAAGCGCTTCAGGCACTCGCCGTCGGCGTCGTAGTAGAGGCCGCCGTCGGTGAGCACCCCGTCGACATCGGTGATCACCAGTTCCACGGTGGCCAGCGGGTTCTGCTCCGCCGGGTCCGGCAGGCCGGCGGCGATGGCGCGCACCCGCTCCAGGCAGCGCGGGGTGTCCACCCCGGGCGCGGTGGGTGCGACCTCGAAGGCGTGCAGCCGGAAACCGGCGTGCATCAGGCGCAGCTGCTCCAGCCCCTCGGCCTGTTCGAGGGCCGCGTGCGGCAGGCGGCTGTATTCGGCCAGCACCCCCTGACGGAAGGCATAGATCCCCACGTGCTTGAGATAGTGCGCCGCGTCCGGATCGCGCGGATAGGGGATCGGCGAGCGGCTGAAGTAGAGCGCCTCGTGATTGGCGCCGCGCACCACCTTCACGCAGTTGGGGTTGGTCGCCCCGCGGGCGTCGATGGGGTGGCAGAGCGTGCCGACCCGGGCCGCCGGATCGTCGTGCATGCCGCGGATGAGCAGGCTGATGTCCGCCGGGCGGATGAGCGGTTCGTCGCCCTGCAGGTTGACGTAGAGATCGGCCTCGATGTCGGCCATGACCTCCACCAGCCGATCGGTGCCGGAGGCGTGTTCGGGATCGGTCATCACCACCTCGGCGCCGAAGCCGGCCGCCACCGCGCGGACGCGCTCGTCGTCGGTGGCCACCACTACCCGCTCGGCCTCCGGGACCTCCCGGGCGCGTTCGAAGACGTGCTGGATGATCGGCTTGCCGTGGAGATCGGCCAGCGGCTTGCCGGGCAGTCGACTGGAGGCGTAGCGGGCCGGGATGACGATGGCGGTGCGCATGGCCGGGATCAGCCCTCGCGCACGGTGGCGTGGATCGCCTTGAGCTGGCTCAGGAGCTTCGGCAGATCGGCGAACGGCACCATGTTCGGTCCGTCGCACGGGGCGGCGTCGGGGCTCGGGTGGGTCTCCATGAACAGCCCGGAGACCGCGCCGGTGGCCACCGCCGCCCGCGCCAGGTGGGGCACGAACTCGCGCTGGCCGCCGCTGCTGCCGCCCTGGGCGCCGGGCAGCTGGACCGAATGGGTGGCGTCGAAGACCACCGGTGCGCCGGTGGACTCGGCCATGATGGGCAGCCCGCGCATGTCCACCACCAGATTACCGTAGCCGAAGGAGGTGCCGCGTTCACAGGCCAGGAAGTGGTCGTCGGGGAGTCCGGCTTCGCGGGCGGCCCCGCGCGCCTTGTCGATGACGTTGGCCATGTCCCACGGGGCCAGGAACTGCCCCTTCTTGATGTTCACCGGCTTGCCGCCGCGCGCCACGGCGGCGATGAAGTCGCTCTGGCGGCAGAGGAAGGCCGGGGTCTGCAGCACGTCCACCACGGCGGCCACCGGCTCCACCTGCCACGGCTCGTGGACGTCGGTCAGCACCGGGATGTCCAGGCTCTCCCGGATCTCGCCGAGGATGGCCAGCCCCTCGTCCAGGCCGACGCCCCGGAAGCTGCCGCCGGAGCTGCGGTTGGCCTTGTCGAAGGAGGACTTGTAGATGAACGGCAGCCCCGCCTCGGCGAAGATCGTCTTCAGCTGCGCCGCCGTCTCCAGCGCGAATTCGCGCGATTCGATGGCGCACGGGCCGGAGATGAAGAAGAGGTCGGGGCCGCGAAAGGGGAACGGACTTGTGGTCACGGGAGCACCTGGCTGATTCTGTGGTTCGATGCCGTCATGGTACGCCATCGCGCCGAGGGGGTGAACTGACCCGCGCCGGGGTCATTCCGCCGGGACGGTGGCCTGGTCGAGAAGCAGGTTCTTGAGGGCGGTGAGCTTGCGCTTGGTGTCGTCGTCGGGGGGGTCGAAGCGGAAGGCCATGCTGACGCCCGCCTGGTCCTTGCTGTCGGGGAGGTGGTGCGCTTCGATGCGCACCACCTCGGCGAGCAGCTGGATCTGCTCGCGGCCGGGGCCGTCTCCCCGTTTCACCGCCGGCAGCGCCATGGTGAGCTGGGCGCGGTCGTAGATCCAGGCGCCCCGGCTGATCCCGGGGCCGACCTGGAGCAGGGCCCCGGTGGCGGAGAGGTCGAGCAGCTCACAGGTTCCCCGGCCGCCGTGGCCCTCCAGCACCAGCTCAACCTCGATGGTGCGACCGGCCGCCTTGACCCGCTCCGCCCGGCGGCGTTCGTTGCGATGGAGGATGCCGCGCACCTTCTCGATGAGCGTGGTGGCGGTGAACGGCTTGACCACGTAGGCGTCCACGCCGGCCTTGGCCGCGGTCATCAACGACTCGCGATCGGCACGGGTGGTGATCATGATGAAGGGGGTGTGCTGGGTGGCGGGGTAGTTGCGCACCTCGAGCAGGAAGGCGTCACCGGTGAGGCCGGGCATCTCCCAGTCACAGAAGATCCAGCCCACGCGCTCGCCGTCGGCGCGCAGCCGCTTGATGGCTTCGTTACCGTCGGCGGCCTCGAGGATCTCGTCGCAGTTGAGATAGTCGCGCAGGATGGTCCCGATGATCCGGCGAACGGTGCTCGAATCATCGATGACCAGCGCGACCTCGCCATCCAGCATCGCTGTCTCTCCCCGTGGGTTCCGGCCCGCCACGCGGGCCTGAGGGGAAACTACCCTGCGTGGGGCGGGGGGTCAAACGATGGCGACGCCGCGGTGCGGGGACGAGCGCCCGGGTGGGCGCCCGTCACGGCCGATCAGGTATGCGGGTGGCCGTGTTCCAGCTCTTCCTCGCCGGCGTCACGCACGTCGACGACCTTGACCTCGAAGTTCAGGGTCTCGCCGGCCAGCGGATGGTTGGCGTCCACCTCGACCTCGCTCTCGCCGACGTTGGTCACGGTCAGGACCATCGGTTGGCCGTCCGGGCCCTCGGCCTGGAAGCGGCTGCCGACCTCGACCTGGCTGGCATCGGGGAAGATGTCCATGGGCACGTTCTGCAGCAGGCGGTCATCCCGCTCGCCGTAGGCCTGGTCCGGTTCGATGGTCACGCTGACCTCATCGCCGGCTGCCTTGCCCTCGAGGGCGTTCTCGAGCCCGGGGATGATGTTCTGGTGGCCGTGGAGGTAGGCGAACTCGCCGCCGGTGGATTGATCGATGACCTCGCCGTTGGCGTCGGTGAGGGTATAGTCGATGGTGGTGACCTTCTGGTTGGCGACCTGCATGATGGGTACTCCGGGCTCGAATCGATAAATAATGGAAGACCCATGCTAACAGGGGTGCGTGGTCAGGGAAAATCGTGGGTTCCGAATGTGGAACATTCGGGTACAGAAGGAGACAAGGCCCCCTCGTTGACGGTTGTCGATTGACAACTTTGAGCCGGGGGAAAGAATGACATCGATTCAGGGAGCGATGCATGTCACCGAAAAGACATCCACGCAGGGGCGTTGATGCCGCGAAGGGCGGCCGAAATCGGGAGGCGGAGGGACGATGCGGCTAGACAGAGAGGGTTCCCGACAGGCCGTTATCGTCGCAGGGTCCGCCCTGCTCGTCTTCCTGCTCGCCGCAGGTCCGGCCCGGGCCGACTGCCCGCCGGCGGAGACGACACCGGTACACGCCGTGGCCGGCCAGGCCACCGAACCCGTCGAGACCGGGGAGCGGGCGGTGGTCGACGGCGTCGTGACCGCCGCCTTCCCCGGCGACGACGGTCTCGACGGCTTCTTCATCCAGGGCCGGGAGCCGGCCCCCGACGGTCTGCCCGCCGGGCTGTTCGTCTATGCCCCAGGATTGACGGCGGAGGAGGCGGCGCGCCTCGAGCCGGGACAGTGGGTGCGCCTGACCGGGCGCACCGGCACGTTCCACGGCCGGCCTCAGCTGCAGCGGCTGAAGGAGCTGGTCCATTGTGGCGAGACGTCCGTCGAATCGCTGGCAGTGACCCTGCCGCTGACCGACCTCGTGGACAGCAAGGCGCGGCTGGAAGGGGTTCACGTGCGGCTGGACGAGCCGCTGACAGTGAGTGGCCACTACGAATTGGCGCAGCGCGGGACGCTGACCCTGACGGCCGGGGGCCGGGCCTTCCAGCCCACCAACAGCGCGGACGAGGCCGGTGTTGTACCCGCAGAGCGCCGGCTGCTGCTGGACAATGGCTCCTACGGCTGGGGCGCCGATCCGATCCCCTACCTGGATGAAGACGGCACCCGCCGCGTCGGCGACCGGGTGGAGGGACTCACCGGGGTGCTCACCCACGCCTTCGACCGCTGGCGGCTGCACCCCGGCGAGCCGCCCGCCTTCGAGAACACCAATCCGCGCCCGGCGCCGCTGGAGGCGCCGGCGGACGACCGCGTGCGGGTGGCGGCGTTCAATGTCGAGAACTACTTTCTCACGCTGGGTGAGCGCGGCGCGGCCACCGCCCGCGAGCTGCGCCGCCAGCGTGCCAAGCTGCTGGCCGCCGCCGAACAGCTCGACGCCGATGTGCTGGCGCTGGTGGAGATGGAGAATGATCCGGCCGCCACCGAGGACTTCGCCCGGCGACTGGCGGAGCGAACCGGGGCGCCGTGGCGGCGGGTGGCCACCGATCGCGGTGATGAGGGCACGGACGCCATCAAGGTGGCGCTGATCCACCGAGCCGATCGGGTGGCGCGGGTCGGACCGGCCTGGCGCGATGACCGGCGGGTCCACCACCGGCCGCCGCTGGTGGCCGGGTTCCGCGCCGTCGATGGCGGCGAGCCGTTCGCGGTGGCGGCGATCCACTTCAAGGCCAAGCGCGGCTGTCCCGACGCGGGCGATGTCGACCGCGGCCAGGGCTGCTGGAACCAGCGGCGCACCGAACAGGCCGAGGCGCTGGCGGAGTTTGCGGCCGACTGGCGCGCGGCCGGTCACCCACCGGTGCTCATCGCCGGCGACCTCAACGCCTACGGCGGCGAGGACCCGGCCCGGGCGCTGGCGGCCGCCGGCAAGGTCGACCTGCTGGCGCGGGAGCTGCCGCCGGAGCGCCGCTACACTTACGTCTTTCGCGGCGAATCGGGTTACCTCGACCACTTGCAGGCCCATCCGGCGCTGGCGGAGCGGGCGGAGTGGGTGACCACTCACCCGATCAATGCCGACGAACCCCGCTTCCTCGAATTCGACGACGGCGGGCCGGACGGGCGCCACTTTCGGCCCGATGCCTTCCGTTCATCTGATCACGACCCGGTGGTCGTCGACCTGCGCCGCTGAGCGCGGCACACTGAGGCACCCCCACAAGCCGAGACGCGAGACCCGACCGTGGCCACCACCCATCAGCACACCACCTGCTACGAATGCGACGCCAACTGCCCGTTCGACCTGACCCTGGAGGACGGTGTCCCGGTGGCGCTGGACGGGCCGGACTGCCCCCGGGGCGCGGCGCAGCTGGAGCGGCTGAACCACCCGGAGCGGCTGCTCTACCCGCTGCGCCGGGTCGGTCCGCCGGGGAGTGACGCCTTCGAGCGCATCGGCTGGGACGAGGCGCTGGCGACCATCGCCGAGGCGCTGCAGCGCACCCGCGACCGGTACGGACCGGAGCAGGCGGCGTTCTTCGCCGGCTACACCAAGGAGGGGCGGCCGCAGCTGCAGCGGTTGGCGCACACCTTCGGCAGCCCCAACTACCTCACCGAGTCGGGCTGCTGCTTCTCGGCCACCATGGTCGCCGAGAAGGTGACCCTCGGCTACAAGCTGAAGTCGGCCAGCCTCAACGCCTCGCCGGCGACCCGCTGTCTGCTGGTCTGGACCACCAACCCGCCCGGCTCGGTGATGCCCTTCGACCAGCACCCGCTGCTCCACCCGGAGCGCGACGAGGGGCGTACGGCCGACCGCCATCTGGTGGTAGTCGACCCGCGCACCACGGAGACGGCGCGACAGGCCGATGTCCACCTGGCGATTCGGCCGGGCACCGACGGCGCTCTGGCGCTCGCCTTCCACCACGCGATCTTCGCCAACGGCTGGGCCGACGAGGCCTTCCTGGCCGAATGGGGGTCCGGGGTCGAGGCGTTCCGCGACTACGTCGCCGACTTCCCGCCGGAGCGGGCGGCGGCGATCTGCGGGGTCGAGGCGGCGGACATCCGGCGGGCGGTGGCGCTCTACGCCGATGCCGGCGGTCCGGCGCAGATCGCCCTGTCGCCGACGGCGACGGTGCAGCACAGCAACGGCTTCCAGAACCACCGCGCGGTGATCCTGCTGCCGGCGGTCACCGGCAACCTCGACATCGAGGGTGGCAACCGGGTCTTCCACGACAAGGTGCGCACCCAACCCATCGACCGCTTCCGCGAGCTCATCGACAGCCTGCCGCCGCGCCTCGGCGACGAGCGTTTCCCGATCTGGACCCGCCACTGGCCGGCGGGCCAGAGCATGCTGCTGCCCGACGCCATCCTCCACGGCACGCCGCAGCCGATCCGCAGCCTGTTCGCCATCGGCATCAACGCGTCGATGTGGGCCAACAGCCGGCGGGTCCATGAGGCGCTGGGCGCGCTGGACTTCTTTGCCTGCGTCGACTTCTTCCTGACGCCGACGGCGAAGCAGGCCGACATCGTCCTGCCGGCGGCCACCAGCCTGGAGCGCGAGGCGCTGCTCGCCTACCCCGGCTGCCAGTTCCGGGGTGAGGTGCGATATCGGCCGGCGGCGCTGACGCCCCGGGGCGAGGCGCGGGCCGATGCGCAGATCGCGCTGGATCTCGGCGTCGCGCTGGGGATGGGCGAACAGTTCTGGCACGGCGACCTGGCCGCGTCGTGGGCCGAGGCGGCGCAGGGGCTGCCGGAGACGGTGCGCGAGACCATCTATCGCGAGCCGGGGGAGGCGGTGACCATGTTCGCCGATGTCCTCGATGAAGAGGGCTTCGAGGGCGAGCGGGTCTACCGGCTGCGCAACTTCCCCACCGCCAGCGGCAAGGTCGAGTTCGACTCGGCCGAGCTGCGCGCGGCCGGGCACGACGGCCTGCCGGTCTGGCGCGAGCCGGCCGAGAGCCCG
>CAZGJO010000068.1:0-5603 GCA_964525685.1 uncultured Ectothiorhodospiraceae bacterium
CGTGCCGCCCGCCGCGCCGCACCGAGCAGGCCGACGCGCGGCTCGGTGACGAGGTAGACCGGGAGGCGCTCCGCCAGATGGCGCATGGCCCCCTTGTCCAGGAAGGCCTCCCGGAACGCGGGGCCCTGCAGGAATGCGGCCATGCGCGGGGCGATGCCGCCGGCCAGGTAGACCCCGCCGGTGGCCACCGCCTCCAGACCGATGTCCCCCGCCATGCTACCGTAGATTTCGGCGAAGACGGTCAGGGCCTCCACCGCCAGGGGGTCGTCTCCCGCCATACCGGCACGGCCGATGACGGCCGCCGGGTCCGCCGCCTCGTCCAGTTCCCGGGCCAGGTCTTCTCCGGGCGTACGCCCGGCGCCTTCCCGCAGGTATTCGGCGATCCGGGCCAGACCCGGACCGGAGAGCAGCGTCTCGCGATGCACCCGGCCCAGGCGGGCCTGCCAGTGGTCCAGCAGATCACGTTCGGTAGGGGTGCGTGGTGCGAAACCGGCGTGACCGCCCTCGCTGGCGACGACCACGTGGCCGTCGTCGCACGGGATCCGCCAGCCCATGCCGAGGCCGGTGCCGGCACCGAGATAGGCCTGTGGTGCCCGGGTCTGCGGCTCGCCGGGCAGCAGGGTCATCCGCTGTTCCCCGGTCAGGGCCGGAAGACCTTCGCCGACGGCGGTGAAGTCGTTGATCAGTTCCACCCGGGGGATGTCGAGTTCGGCGGCGATAGCCGTGGCGTCCAGGGACCACGGCAGGTTGGTCACGCGCGCCGTGGTACCGTTCACCGGGCCGGCGACGGCCAGACAGGCACGCGCCGGCCACGGTTCGAGGTAACCGGTCTCGGCGGCGGCCGCACGCAGGGCGGCGGCGGGACCGGGGTGGTCGGCACTGGGCACCTGGTGCTCCAGCAGCGGTCGCACGCTGTCGCCCTCCACCTCGGCGACGAGGAAACGGGCGTTGGTACCCCCGATGTCTCCGGCCAGCACGCGCATCGAAATCGCCTCCTGTCGTGAACGACCCGTTGCTGCAACGGGGTGGGCGCTCTTGCTATAGTTAACGTTCCAGAGCGCACGGGAACCCGCAATGACTTCGCATCAGGATAGCAGACCGGACGGGACGGATTCGCTGCCGGAGGAAGGCGTTGCCGATGAGGCGCTCCTCGCCGAGGGAGTGGAGCGCGCCCGGGCCATCGTCCGGAGCTGCTGCACCGAACACGGCTTCCTCGCCTCGCCCACGGAGCACGCCAACTATCGGCGGGTCTGGGCGCGCGACGGCACGGTCCTGGGCCTGACGGCGCTGATGACCGGCGACGCCGAGCTCACCGAGACCTTCGGGCGTACCCTGCGCACGCTGGAGCGCCATCAGGGGCCCCATGGCGAGATCCCGAGCAACGTCGATCCCGCCTCGCAGCGGGTCTCCTTCGGCGGCACCACCGGCCGGGTGGACGCCAGTCTCTGGTTCATCATCGGCTGCGGCGAGTACTGGCAGCGCACCGGCGACGACGCCTTCATCGAGGCGATGGCACCGGCCATCGAGCGGGTGCGTTTCCTGCTGGGTGCCTGGGAGTTCAACAACCGGGGACTCCTGTACGTCCCCGAGACCGGTGACTGGGCCGATGAATACATCCAGTCGGGCTATGTGCTCTACGACCAGGTGCTCTACATCCAGGCGCTGCGGACCATCTGCGTCATCCACGAGCACGTCCACGGGTCCGCCGACCATCAGCTGCTGGAGAAGATGGGTCGGCTCTACCATCTGCTACGCGCCAACTACTGGTTCAACGGGGTCACCGATCCCTCGGCGGACACCTACCACGAGGTGCTCTTCCGCCGCGGTGTGGAGGCGGCGAAGCACCGCCCCGAGGGGGCCCTCTACTGGCTCCCCTTCTTCTCCCCCAGTGGCTATGGCTTCCGCTTCGACGCCTTCGCCAATGTGCTGGTCTCGTTGATGCAGGTGGCCTACGACGACCAACGCGCCGAGGTCGACCGCTTCATCACCGAGATCGCGCCGGAGAGCATGCCGCTGCTGCCGGCCTTCCACCCGACCATCGACCCGGAGGACCAGGACTGGGAGAGCCTGCAGCTGAACTTCTCCTACACCTTCCGCAACCACCCCCACGAGTACCACAACGGCGGCCTGTGGCCACTGATCACCGGCTTCTACGTGGCCGATCTCGCCCGGCGCGGGAAGTACGAGGCGGCCCGTCACCACCAGGCCGGACTGGTCCGGACCAATGCCCTGCCCATGGACGGGGAGCCCTGGTCGTTCCCGGAGTTCGTCCACGGCCGCAAGCTCACCGCCGGCGGCACCCGCTTCCAGGGCTGGAGCGCCGCCGCCGTGCTCATGGGGCACCACGCACTGGAGGGCGAATCGGTGATTCGCATCGGCCATGACATCTAGACTCTTCCTCTGCTCCGATCTCGATCGCACCCTGCTGCCCAACGGCCCGTGGCCGGAGTCGCCGGCCGCGCGCGGCTATCTGCACACCTTTGCCGAACACCCGGACAGTGCCGTGGCCTACGTCAGTGGCCGCCACGAGGTCCTGCTGCGGGAGGCCATCGCCGACTATGCGTTGCCGTGGCCCGATTTCGTCGTCGGCGACGTCGGCACCACCATCTATCTCGTCGATGGCGAGGAATGGACCCCGTGGGCGGCCTGGCACGAGCATATCGCCGCCGACTGGGGTGAACATGAACACGCCGATCTGCGCGCGGCGCTGGAGGGTCTCGATGGTCTCACCCTCCAGGAGGCAGAGAAACAGAACACCTTCAAGCTCTCCTTCTACGCCCCGATGGAGGCCGACAAGTGGGCGCTTCTGGAGGCGGTGGAGCGGCGACTGGTCCCGCTGGATGTGCGCTGCAGCCTGATCTGGAGCATCGACGAGGCCGCCGGCACCGGGCTGCTGGACGTCCTGCCGGAGCGGGCCACCAAACGCCATGCGGTGGAGTTCCTGGTGGCACACCAGGGCTTCGACCGGGAGCGCACCGTCTTCGCCGGCGATTCCGGAAACGATCTGCCGGTGTTCGAGAGCGGCCTCGCCGCCGTGCTGGTCCGCAACGCCAGCGACGAGGTCCAGCAAGAGGCGCGGCATCTGGCCGAACAGCTCGGCGATCCCGAGCGGGTCTACGTCGCCCGGGGCGACTTCCTCGGCATGAACGGCTACTATAGTGCCGGGGTGCTGGAGGGGCTGGCCCACTTCCATCCGGAAGTGCGCGACTGGCTCACCACCCCGTAATCTTCCACGGAAAGGAGGAGGCCGACCATGGAACCGTCCGAAGAGCGCGCCCTGCGCCAGCGTCTGCACCAGCTCCGCCACGAGCACCGCGAGCTGGACGATCACATCGCCCGACTCACCGCCGAGCCGGCGGGCAATCAGCTGGAACAGAGCCGGCTCAAGCGGCGCAAACTGCAGCTGAAGGACGAGATGGCCCGCATCGAGAGCCTTCTGATCCCCAATCTCAACGCCTGAAGGAGCACATGACCGACACCACCCTGCCCGGCGGCCTGAGCGACCTGTGCCACCAGCACGGGATCACCCTCCACCCCTTCGACATGGGCCGCCAGGTCCGCGCCTTCGATGCGGCGACCTTCGCCGCCCTGGAGGCGGGCCACGCGGCCTACCCCTGGCCCTTCCAGCGCAAGGCGCGTCTGGCCCTGGTGGGTGAAGGGAGTGGGGCGGAGCCCTTCGTCTGGTTCCTGGATCTGCCGCTGGATGAGGCGGCCCACCTCCACCCCGCCGTGCGCGACGATCTCCTCGCCCGTCTGGCGGAAAGCCACGCGCGTGCCCGCCAGGGCGAGGACGGCGCGGAAGACGCGCTGGACGATCCGCTCAAGGACAGCGCCTACGGGTTCACCCCGGATCAGGAGCGCATGGCCGCCCTGCACGCCCGGGCGGCACGGGCCCTGGGGCGCTCGCCGTCGGCCTACTACGAGCACGCCCGGCTCTATCTGGACGGCGCCCACGGCTGGGAGCAGTGGGCCTTCCTCGGGATCCAGGGGCTGGCCGACGTCGCCGCGCGCCTCGACAAGGACGACAACACCGACCGGGTCGCCGCCGCCATCCCGCACCTGCCGGAGACCCCGTTCAGTGCCCTGGCGCGGCTGCTGGAGCACACCAGCGTCCCCGAGCCGGTGGCCGACGCCATCCTGGCGCGGGTCCGGGAGGCCGACGCCGAGACCGCCGCCATGGGGTTGCGCGCCCTGTCGGCCGCATCGGACCCGGCCCCGCGCCGCGCCTGGCTCCTCGAGCGGCTCGCGGCGGTGGATCCCGAGGCCGATGTCCCGCTGCTCGCCGCCCTGGCCGCACGCGCCTGGGAGGACCTGGGCGAGCCGGCCATCGCCGCTCCCTTCCTCGAGGCCCTGATCCGGGGTCCGGGCGGTCGTGAGGGCTTCATCAATACCGTGCGGGAACTGCTCGCCCTCGAGGCGCTGCGGCCGCACCTGCACCCGGTGCTGGTGGACGAGCAGCGCGGCGAGGCGGTTCGTGAGGCGGCCGGGGCGTTGCTCGGCTCTTCGAGTTGAGGTTCCGACTCAAGGCGGCCGGGGCTTCGTGACCCGGGTGCCGGCTCGGCGCATGGCCTCGGGGCCGCGACGCCCCGGGCCGCCTCGTTAAGCCCCGTTCACCGCCCCTTCAACGCGGCGATGAACGTATCCAGCACCTGGAGCCGCGCCACCCGCTTGTCCTCCCCGGCGATCAGGGTCCACGGCGCATGGGGCGTCGAGGTGCGCGCCACCATGTCCTCCACCGCCGTCTGATAGGCCGGCCACTTCTCCCGGTTGCGCCAGTCCTCGTCGGTGATCTTGTGCTTCTTCCACGGGGTCTCCTCGCGTTCGCGGAAGCGGCGCAGCTGCTCTTCGGGGCTGATGTGCAGCCAGAACTTCAGCACCGTGGTGCCGTGTTCGGCGAGCTGCTCCTCGAAGCGATTGATCTCGGCGTAGGCGCGCATCCACGCCTGCTCCGCGGCGAAACCCTCGACCCGCTCCACCAGCACGCGGCCGTACCAGGAGCGGTCATAGACAGTGACGTAGCCGTCGCGCGGGATCTGGCGCCAGAAGCGCCACAGGTAGTGGTGCGCCTTCTCCTCGTCGGTGGGGGCGGCGACGGAGAGCACGCGGTAGAGGCGCGCGTCCATGGCGCCGGTCACACGGCGGATGGCGGAGCCCTTGCCGGCGGCGTCCCAGCCCTCGAAGACGGCGACCACGGAACGGTGGTTGTTCCAACCGTCCCAGATCAGGGCGTTGAGTTCGCGCTGGCGCGCCTTGAGCTGCTGACGGTAGGCCTCTTCCGCGAGGGTCTCGTGGAGATCCACGGTATCCAGCAGGGCCGGCCCCTCCACATGGTCGGGGGAGCGCGGGTTGTGGACGGCGGGCTTCGGTTTCGACGGGCGTTTGCGCCCCAGATGGCCGCGCATGGCGTCGAGCAGGGTGCGGCCCAGGGTCATGTCGCGATAGCGGCGGTTGCTCGCCTCGATGATGTACCACGGGGATTCGCCGGTGTCGGTGGCCTGGACCACCTTCTCGGCGGTGGTGCGCAGGGCGGTGTAGTGGCCCTCGGGATCGCGATCGAGATCGGTCAGGGTATGCCGCTCCCCCTGTTTCGCCACCTCACGGGT
>CAZGJO010000068.1:5613-9691 GCA_964525685.1 uncultured Ectothiorhodospiraceae bacterium
GTCGCCTTCTTCTTGCCCTTCTTGCCGCCGGGACGCCGCTTGGCAAGGCGTTTCTCCTGGTCCTCGGCGCTCAGGTGGAGCCAGAATTTCACGATGAGGGTGTTGTCGACGTTGAGCATGTGCTCGAGATCGGCGATGCGGTGGAGCTCGCGCTCCAGGGTGGCATCATCCATTCGCCCCAGGGCGGCCTCGATGAGCGGCTGGCGGTACCAGCCGCCGAAGAACAGTGCGACCTCGCCCTTCCCGGGTAGACGGCGCCAGTAGCGCCAGTGCGGCGGGCGCTGGCGCTCCTCGTCGGTCTCGTCCCAGAAGGCGGCGGTGTCCATGCCGCGGGTGTCGAGCCACTTGTTCAGGCGATCGGCCACCTGGCTCTTGCCGGCCCCCTCCATGCCGGAGACGATGATCACCAGCGGGACCCCCTCCCGGTTCAATGCCCACTGCGCTTGCAGCAGCTGCGTGCGCAGCTCCGGCTCCTCGGCCTTGAAGGCCTCCTTGGTCAGCTTGCGTCCCAGCTCCGCGGTCTCGAACACGCCCCCTCCTGTCCCGTGCCTCGTCCCATGAGGGACGGTGAATACAAAAACATCCCCCCAAACGCAAGACGCCCCGCTCGAGGGCGGGGCGTCCTTTGGGCATCAATCAGCGTTGTCGGCTCAGTTCGGCGTCACGCTGGTGGCCTGCATGCCCTTGGGGCCACGCTCACTTTCAAAGCTGACCGACTGGCCCTCTTCGAGGCTACGGAAGCCATCCGCCTGGATAACGGAGAAGTGCACGAACACGTCTTCCCCACCATCCTCGGGCGCAATGAAACCGAAGCCCTTGGCATTATCAAACCACTTAACAGTACCGTTCATCAGAAATAACCTCTGTTTTACTCTACAAAAAGACCGCACACAGCCGACGTTTGCTTTTCGATGCGTGCACGCCCAGTGTAGACCCTCCTGCCAATAACGCAAGGGGTAAGGCTATCCTTCCTGTTCGGACTCCTCCCGGATCCAGCGCTCGAGGACATCACAGACCTTGCGCGCCTGATCGACACTGGAGATATTGAACTTCGACTTGGCCAGGAAGGTCCCGCCCCGCTTCTGGTAGCGGCGGATGGTGAACTTCGGCGCCCCGAAGTCCCCTTTGGAGCGGTCCATCTCCTGGTACTTGAACAGGATGGTGGTCCACGCCCCGCGGGTCAGGACCTCCTTGTCCAGTTCACGCACCACTTCCTCACCACCCTCGCTCCAGGCGACGGTCAGATCATCGATGGTATCGGCCACGCCGTACCTCCTCTCGTCAGGTGTTGTCGTTGTCGTCCTGCAGGCGGCGGATGCGCAGGCCGAGCGCGTCGGCGGCCGCGGCGCGGTCGGCGCCGGTGACCACGGCGGTGCTCGCCTCGCCGCCCTTCAGATAGGTCTCCGCCACCCGCCGCATGGCGGCCTGATCCACGGCCAGCAGGCGCTCCCGGAAACGCTGGCGGCTCTCGGGGGTGCGGCCGTAGAGGCGCCCGTGGAAATCATGGCGCGCCTCACCGGCCGGCGAACGCGGTTTGTCCAGCTGAGCAACCACCCCGAGGATCGCCTCCTCCACCGCCGAGGCGTCGTGGTCGCGCTCGAGGAACCATTCCACCGAACGGTCGAAATCGTCCAGGGTCTCGGCCAGCCGCGGGTCCCGGTAGGAGAAGAAGCGGAAGGTGGCGTTGTCGGAGTCCTGGGCCGCTCCGGCGCCGTAGGCACCGCCCTGTTCGCGAATGGCGCGGTGCAGGAACTGGTTGCGCAGCAGCACGCCCAGGGCGGTCAGCGGCGCGGCGTCCGGGTGGTCCACCGGCACGGTGGGGAAGGCACGAGCACAGAAATTCACCTGACTCTGGGTGATCCAGAGCTCGTTCACCGGTTCACGCACCGCTTCCGGCCGGAACGGCCGACCACCGTCCCACGCCAGCGGAACCGAGCCGGCGTGCGCCGCCATGGCGCGCGCCATGGCCGCCTCGTGCTCCGGCTCGCCCACCAGCAGGAACCGGCGCGGCGCGGCTTGGATGGCCGCATGCAGGCGCCGCAGGCGGCCGACGACATCTTCCAGCGTCGCCTCGCGCTCCCCCGCCAGACGGGCATCCAGCGCCTTCAGCCGGCGCAGCCCCTCGAGCCCGCGCAGCTCATGGGTCAACCGGGCCGCCGGGCTCATGCCGGCGGTGGCCGCGCGCATGGCGAGCACGTGGCCGTGGCCGGTCACCGCTCGCTCCTGGCGGGCCCGCTGCTGGGCGATCAGGTCACGCAGATAGTCCTGCTCGTCAAAGCGCACCGCGTTGAGGGTGGTGTTGAGCAGCTCGGCCAGCTCACCGCCGTTGCGCTCCAGCGCCTTGCCGCTCAGCACCAGGTAGCCGTGGACCGACTGCTCGTCGTCGATGGCACCCTGGACCGAGGAATGGACGCTGACACCGCCGCTGATGGCGTCCTGCCACGCCTGGGTGGCGCGGTAGTCGCGCTCGCCGACGCCCAGCTCGGTGATGCAGTCGGTGTAGAGCGGCAGAAGCTCCAGCAGCTCCGGTGCCAGCTCCGGGAGTTCCACCACCACCTGCTGATAGACCAGGCCGTTGGTCCCCTGGCCATAGAAGGTGGTCGGCGCCGGCATGTCGTCCAGCACGCGCGACTCCGGGGCCGGGCGCTGGGGCGGCACGTCCTCGATGCCGACCTTCGGCAGGATCGAGGGATCATCCTCCTGGTTCTGCCGTTCGGCCAGGGCGCGGGCACGCTCCACCAGGGCCTGACGCTGGGCGTCATCGAGCATCGCCGCTTCCTGATCCAGCCGCGCGCGCTCGGCCATGCGGGCCCGTTCGTTGATATCCGGCTCCGGGCGCAGGGTCAGCCGCACCCGATGCGGGTTGTCCAGCAGCCACTCGCGCACCAGGCGCGGGATGAAGTCCGGATCCGCCGCCTCGGCGCGCAACCGCTCCAGGGCGTCGTCCAGGTCCCACAGGGAGATCGGATCGCCGCGGTGGATGGCCGCCGAAAGCCCTTCCAGGATCAGCTGCAGACCGAACGGCATGCCGTCGCCATCGATCTCGCGCTGGTTGAGTTCGATCTGGTGGAGCACGGCCGCGACCCGCTCGGCCGGGATGCCGTCCCGGACCACCTCCTCCAGGGTCTCCAGGACCAGCCGCTCCACCGCCGCCGCGTGCTCCGGCTCGGAGCCCTCCAGACCGCAGACGAAGCTCATCTCCTTGTTGGAGTCCTCGACCCCGCACAGCGGCGACGGATTGGTGCCGAGATCGGTGCTCTCCAGCGCATGGCGCAGCGGCGAGGCGCTGTTATCCAGCAGCACCCCGGAGAGCAGCTGGGCGCGCAGCTGGTCGTCCAGGTTGGTGGAGCGCCCCAGCAGCCAGCCCATGACGTGATGGGTCTTCTGGGCGGTCTCGCCCGCCTCCACGGCGTAGCCCTCTTCCACCCGAACCGGCGCGTGGTAGCGCTTCTCGTCCGGCACCTCCATGCGCCGATCCAGGGCCTCGAACGCCTTCAGCGCCCGTTCCTCGAAGGCCGCCTGGTTTTCCGCCGCCGGGATGTCGCCGAAGGTCATGAAGACCGCGTTGGACGGATGGTAGTGCGTGGCGTAGAAGGCGCGCAGCTGCTCCCAGGTCAGCTCCGGGATGTGCTCCGGCTCACCGCCGCTGTTGTGGTGATAGGTCACCGACGGGAAGAGATAGCGGGTCAGCTCCTTGAACAGCACGGCCGTGGGCGAACTCATCGCCCCCTTCATCTCGTTGTAGACCACCCCGCGCCGCACCAGCGGCGTACTCGGATCCTCCGGATCCTCGAACTCCAGCCGGTGGCCCTCCTGGGAGAAGTCGAGCTCGTCGAGATTGGCGAAGAAGACCGAATCGAGGTAGACGTCGAGGAGGTTGAAGTAGTCCTTGCGGTTGGTGCTGGCGAAGGGGTACGCCGTCCAGTCGCTGCTGGTCAGCGCGTTCATGAAGGTGTTCAGCGACCGCCGAATCATCATGAAGAAGGGATCGCGCACCGGGTAGTTGCGACTGCCGCAGAGCACCGTGTGCTCGAGGATATGGGCGACTCCGGTGGAGTCCTGCGGCATGGTGCGCAGG
>CAZGJO010000069.1:0-9552 GCA_964525685.1 uncultured Ectothiorhodospiraceae bacterium
AGGGCGCGCACCTTGTCCTCCGCGCCGCGGAAATCCACCTTGCCGCTGCCCATCTTCGGCAACTCGTCCACCGGGACGATGATGCGCGGAACGGCGATGGCCGGCAAGTGCTTGCCCAGCTCCTTGCGCAGCTTGCGCTCATCCACCTCGGCGGCCACCGCCAGCGCCAGCGATGCGCCGCGCCGGGCATCGGGGATCTCCACGGCGCAGACCTCCACCTCGCCGGGGATGAGTGCGGCGGCGGTCGCCTCGACGCGGGTCAGCGAGACCATCTCGCCGGCGATCTTCACGAAGCGCTTGAGCCGGCCCCGGTGCCACAGGTATCCCTCCTCGTCGAAGACGCCCATGTCGCCGGTCTCGTACCAGCCGTCCTCGATCTTGAGCATGGTCGACTCCATGTCGTTGAAGTAGCCCTTCATCAGGACATCCCCGCGCACCTGGATCTTGCCCTCCTCACCCGGCCCCAGGACCCTGCCACTGTCGACGTCGACGATGCGGACCTCGACGCCGGGCATCGGCACGCCGACACTGCCGCTCTTCGGGGCCTCGGCCGGATTCACCGAGATCACGGGGCTGGTCTCGGTGGTGCCGTAGCCCTCGATGATGGTCAGACCGTGCTCCTCCTGGAAGGCGCGGTGCAGCCATTCGGGCGTCTTGTCCGCGCCGGCGACCACCAGCTCCAGCGAGTCGAAGTCACCCGGCTCGGCGACCCGGTGGTAGTTCATCAGGAAGTAGGGTGTGGTCACCAGGATGGTCGGCCGTTCGTTGCGGATCAGCTCCACCACGGTGCGGAAATCCAGCGGATTGGCGTAGGTGATGACCGTCTGCCCCAGATAGAGCGGCAGCCAGAAGGTGGTGGAGAAGCCGAAGACATGGAACAGCGGGAGGATCCCGAGCATCACCCCGCGCTCATCCACCGCCGAGAACATCTGTTCGACGCCCCGCAGATTGGCGCCGATGGAGCGATGGGTGAGCTCCACCCCCTTGGGCTCCTTCTCGCTGCCGGAGGTGAACAGCAGCACGCAGGTATCGTCCGGCCGGCCGCGATGCAGTGTCCACTCCAGCAGCGGCCGCGGCAGGCGCGCGCGCAGGGCGGCGCGCAGGCGGGTCAGGGTGCCGGTGCTCGCCAGGATGTCCTCGACGAACAGCATGTCCTCGTCGGCCGTACAGCCGATGCGCTCGAGCAGGGCGCGCGAGGTGATCACCGTGCACATCCCGGTGCGCTCCCGCGCCATGGTGATGTTCTCCTCGGCGCCGGTGGAGTAGTTGATCATCACCGGGACGCGCCCGGCCATCAGCGTGGCGATGACCGCCAGACCGCACCCGGCCGAGGTGGGCAGCATGATGCCGACGTAGGTGTCGTCCAGCGCCCGGATCCGGCGCTGGAACACCAGACTTCCGATAAGGGCGCGCCCGTAGGTGAGATCGCGCCCGGTGGTGCGGTCGAGGAAGGCCATCTTCCTGCGATGGCGGCGGGCCGAGTCGACAAAGGCCAGATGCAGCTGCATGTCTCCCTCCTGGGCCACGGGCCACCCGGTGGGGGGTGGCCGTTCAGGTTACCGTGTCGACCCTATCAGGAGGTGAGCGTGGCGAACAGCGCCGGCAGCTTCTCCGGCAGCTTCTGCACGTGGTCGACCACGGTGTAGCGATTGGCGCCGAAGATCCGCGAGACGTAGTCGTCGGCCTGCGGATCCAGCGTCAGGCAGTAGCTCATCACGCCCTGAGCCGCCAGCTCCTCCACCGCCTTGCGCGTGTCGTGGCGCAGGTACTGCGGATCCTTGACGTCGATGTCGGCCGGCTCGCCATCGGTGACCACCAGCACCAGCTTCTTCTGCTTCGGCTGCATCTGCAGATGGCTGGCGGCGTGACGCATGGCCGCGCCCATGCGGGTGGAGAGCCCCCCGTTCATCCCGGCCAGTCGCGATTTCGCCTTGTCGTCGAAGCCCTGGTTGAAGTCCTTGTAGCGGTAGTACTGGACGTCGTGGCGACCATCCGAGGCAAAGCCATGGATGGCGAAGGGGTCACCTATCCGGTCGATGGCCCAGGAGACCAGGCTGGCCGCCTCCCGGGTCAGATCGAGCACCGGGCGATCGGCGCCGGGCAGCACCTCGTTGGTGGACTCTGACAGATCCAGCAGCACCACCACCGCCAGGTCGCGCGTCTTGCGGGTGATGCGGACATTCACCCGCGGGTCCGGCGACATGCCCATGCGCAGATCGACCATCGCCTCCACGGCGGCGTTGATGTCGATCTCCTCGCCATCGGGTTGGCGCCGTTCACGGATGACCCCCTGGGGCTGCAGGGCGTCGATGATGTGGCGGATGCGCGAGGCCACCGGCTTGTACTCGGTGAGGATGGCGTCGATGTCCTCCGGGTCGCCGCGATCCTGGCGCCGCTCCATCACCGTCACCCAGTCCGGGCGGTGGAGCTGCACCTGGTAGTCCCACTCATGGTAGTGGTACGGCTCCGAGATCGGCTCCTTGCCCTCCAGCTCGTTGATGGTGCACGCCTCCTGGTCGAGCCAGAAGTTCTCCTCGTAGCGCCAGATCTCCTGGGCATCGTCGCCGGCCAGCTCGCAATCGATCTCGTTGACCAGCTCCATGAGACTCACCGTGCGCCGCACCTGCTCGTGGCTGGCCGGCACGTACTCCGCCTCGTACCACGCATCCTCGTTGTAGGCGAAGATGTAGCGGTTGTCGTCGCGGTACGGTACCGCCATGGACTCCAGCACCGAGATGGAGGGCATGGTGTGGCCCAGTTCGCCGATGCGGTGGAAGAAGCGCAGGCCGAGGTCCCAGGCCATCTGGACATCGTCCGGCCGCTCCTCGAAGGCCTCGCGGAACGCCGCGACCGCCTCGCTCACCCACGGATCGTCATCGTGATAGTCGGGATCGAGCATCCCCCGGGCGGCGCGCTCCATGCGCGCAACCACCGGGTCGGAAGCGCAGCTCACTTGCGGCAACTTCTCGTGGAACTGCTGCCACAGGCTGCGCAGACCGGGGAACTCGCTTACCGCCTTCGCCTCCACCCGGGCGTCCTCGAACAGCCCCATGAAGACCATCTGGCTCGGGGTCACCGCCTCCGGCGAGAGCGGCTCGGTGGTATAGACGATGTGCGCGGCGGCGTGGGCCGCGGCCGCCCGATAGAGCTGGACGCCGGGGATGTCGTCGTAGTCGTCGTAGGCGTCGGGCAGATGGACCACCATCCGCTCGATGTACGGCCGCGTGCCCTCGCGGCTCTCGATGTCGCCGGAGGTCGGCCGCATGAAGAAGTCGCGCGCCCACAGGGCCCGCAGGTACATGTTCAGGCGGCGATGATTGTCGACGAACAGGACGCCGCGACGCTCCTTCTGCAGGACGGCGCGGCTGTCCGCCGTCTCCAGTGCGAAGTACAGCCCCAGCGCCTCGAAGTCGCGGGCGTGGGCCTCGGCCCCCCACATGGCCCAGCGCCGCAGCCCCCCGAGGGTGAGCTTCTCGAACAGCTCGTCGAGGTGCTCCAGCATCGGCCGCAGGCCGCGTGGGACCTTGGCGGAGAGCTTGTGGATCAGATCCAGATAGTCTTCCACCAGGGTCTTGTCGCCGAGGCGGCGGGCGGCGGTGGGCAGGGTGTTCAGCAGCAGGGTGATGACCGAGCCGCTGACCTTGGAAGAGAGCTGCAGGGCGCTGGTCACCGCCATGGTCACCGCCTCTTCGCCGGCCTCCTTGGCCACTGCGGGCATGGCCTCCAGATAGGCCTCGACCATGTCGCCGCCACGCCCGAGTTCACACAGCGCGCGCGCGCCCTCCAGATAGTTGCTCAGGCCGCGCGGCGACATGACCCGCGCGGCTTCGGCATAGCTGGCCTCCAGGACCTCGCCGATGTGCGGGCTGGTCTTGTCTAGGCACTCCCGGTACTCATCAAGATTGATGCTCATGACCCATCCCCCGTCTCACTGGAACGATACCGCGCACGGCGCATCCGGCCGGTGCCGGAGCGTCCGCCCGGCGGCGGCACGACCTCTCCATCGCCCGCGGCGATCAGAAGTAGGTGCCCACCGCGGCATCGAGGGTGTCACGCATGTCGGGATCATCGGTGATGGGCCGCACCAGCGTCATCATGCACGCGGACTTGGCGTCGATGCCCTTGGCGATCAGGTTCCCGGCGTAGACCAGCAGACGGGTGGAGATCCCCTCGTCGAGGCCGTGGCCCTTGAGATTGCGCGAGCGGTGCGCGATCTGCACCAGCTTGCCGGCGGTGTCGTTGTCGATGCCGGTCTCGTGGGCGACGATGGCGCTCTCGGTCTCCAGCTCCGGGTAGTCGAAGTCCATGGCGGCGAAGCGCTGCTTGGTGGACTGCTTCAGATCCTTCATCAGGTTCTGATAGCCGGGGTTGTAGGAGATCACCAACTGGAAGTCGGGGTGCGCCTCCACCAGCTCGCCCTTCTTCTCCAGCGGCAGGCTGCGGCGATGATCGGTGAGGGCGTGGATGACCACGGTGGTGTCCTGGCGCGCCTCGACGACCTCGTCCAGGTAGCAGATGGCGCCGATGCGGGCGGCCACGGTAAGCGGGCCGTCCTGCCAGCGGGTACCGTCGGCATCCAGCAGGTAGCGACCGACCAGATCGGAGGCGGTCATGTCCTCGTTGCACGCCACGGTCACGAGCGGGCGGCCCAGCTTCCAGGCCATGTACTCCACGAAGCGGGACTTGCCGCAACCGGTGGGGCCCTTGAGCATCATCGGCATGCGGGCGTCGTAGGCGGCCTCGTAAAGCCCCACTTCATCGTTGACGACCCGGTAGTACGGCTCGTGGGTGATGGTGTACTGCTCAGCGTTGTGCTCGGTCATGGTGCAACTCCTTCATCGGCTGGAAGGCGGAGGAAAGCGCTGGCTTTCCACCGACATCCGGAGATCCCCCCGGAACACCGGGGGGATCGGGCGTGGCGAACGCTTAGTTCACCTTGCCCCGGACGACGACCATGGAAGTCCCCTGGGACTGCGCATAGTTGTCGTAACCAATCAGGCGCACGTGGTCGTTGGGGTGAGCCTTGGAACAGGCCTGCACCTCACCGATGATGCGGTCCACGTCGGTCTCGCCGAACAGCGGCAGCTTCCACATGTACCAGTAGTGGCCGAAGGCGTTCTCCGGCTCGGTGTGCTCCACCGCCGGGTTCCAGCCCTGCTTGACGATGTACTCCACCTGCTTGCGGAGCTGTTCCTCGGTCATCTCGGGCAGGTAGGAGAAGGTCTCGTACTTGCGCGAAGCCGGATCGGACAGCTTGGAATCGTAATCCTGCATTTCACTCATGATGTATTACCTCGAATGCGTTTTCCCGCCGGGGGCGCCGTGCCCCCGGTCCCAGGTCACATCGGCCGGCTGACCGGCCGTTCGACGACCGGCTTACTTGTGCGCCGTGTCGAGCTTGTCGACGGTGTCGAACTCGAACTTGATCTCCTGCCAGGTCTCCATGGCGATCTTCAGCTCGGGGCTGTGCTTGGCGGCGTTCTGGAGGATCTCCTTGCCTTCCTTCTCCAGCTCGCGACCCTCGTTGCGGGCCTGCACACAGGCCTCGACGGCAACGCGGTTGGCCGCGGCGCCGGCAGCGTTGCCCCAGGGGTGGCCCAGGGTGCCGCCGCCGAACTGCAGCACGGAGTCGTCGCCGAAGATGGAGACCAGCGCCGGCATGTGCCAGACGTGGATCCCGCCGGAGGCGACCGGCAGGGCACCCGGCATGGCGCCCCAGTCCTGGTCGAAGAAGATGCCGCGGCTGCGGTCTTCCTTCACGTAGCTGTCGCGCAGCAGGTCGATCCAGCCCAGGGTGGAGGCGCGGTCGCCCTCCAGCTTGCCGACCACGGTGCCGGTGTGCAGGTGGTCACCGCCGGACAGGCGCAGGGCCTTGGTCAGCACACGGAAGTGGATACCGTGGCGCGGGTTGCGGTCGATGACGGCGTGCATGGCGCGGTGGATGTGCAACAGCATGCCGTTGTCGCGGCACCACTGGGCCAGACCGGTGTTGGCCGTGAAGCCGCCGGTCAGGTAGTCGTGCATGATGATCGGCGCGCCGATCTCCTTGGCGAACTCGGCCCGCTTGTACATCTCTTCCGGGGTCGGGGCGGTGACGTTCAGGTAGTGGCCCTTGCGCTCACCGGTCTCGGCCTCGGCCTTGTCGATGGCTTCCTTGACGAACAGGAAGCGGTCACGCCAGCGCATGAACGGCTGGCTGTTGACGTTCTCGTCGTCCTTGGTGAAGTCGAGACCACCACGCAGACCCTCGTAGCAGGCGCGGCCGTAGTTCTTGGCCGAGAGGCCCAGCTTCGGCTTGATGGTGCAGCCGAGCATCGGACGGCCGTACTTGTTCATCTTGTCGCGCTCGACCTGGATGCCGTGGGGCGGGCCGTTGCAGGTGGTGATGAACGCCAGCGGGAAGCGCACGTCTTCCAGGCGCAGCGAACGCACGGCCTTGAAGCCGAACACGTTGCCCACCAGGGAGGTGAAGACGTTGACCACGGAGCCTTCCTCGAACAGGTCGAGGGGGTAGGCGATGAAGGCGTAGAACGCCTCGTCGTCACCGGGCACGTCCTCGATCTTGTAAGCGCGGCCCTTGTAGTGTTCCAGGTCGGTGAGCAGGTCGGTCCAGACGGTGGTCCAGGTACCGGTGGAGCTCTCGGCGGCTACCGCGGCAGCGGCCTCTTCACGATCGACGCCGGGCTGCGGCACGACCTTGAAAACGGCCAGAAAATCGCTGTCCCGGATCGGGTAGTCCGGCTCCCAGTAAGTCTCGCGGTAGTCTTTGACGCCCGCCTCATATGTCTTGGCCATGGCTTGGTTTTCCTCCGTTGCGCGTTGGCTGTGGTACCCGGTTCGCACGTCTCCGGGCGAACTCACGACTATAGCAGTTCTACCTGCCCTTGCAGATGGTCTCTCCATCTGATGTGGCCAGTATAGGGACTTGTCGCATCATGTGAACTCAATAATAATGATTGCAGACATAAGATAAAGGTTATGCCATGCGCCGCGTCACCTTCCGCCAGCTCCGCGTCTTCGAGGCCGTCGCCCGCCACCTCTCCTATACCCGGGCCGCCGAGGAGCTGCACCTGACCCAGCCCGCCGTCTCCATGCAGGTGAAGCAGCTCGAGGAGGCCGCCGAGCTGCCGCTGTTCGAGCAGCTCGGCCGCCGCATCCACCTCACCGCCGCCGGCGAGCTGATGCTGGAACACGCCCGCGCCGTGGAGCGACAGATGGACGACCTCGGGGCCGGACTGGCCGCCCTCAAGGGTGTGCGCCAGGGGCAACTCGATGTCGCCGTGGCCAGTACCGCCAACTACTTCGCCACCCGGCTGCTGGCCGAATTCAGCAAGCGCTACCCGTCGGTGACGGTAAAGCTCGATGTCACCAACCGCGCCGGACTGCTCCGTCAGCTGGAGGAGAACACCAAGGACATCGTCGTCATGGGCCGCCCGCCGCAGGACCGGCCGCTGGTCGCCGAGCCCTTCCTGGAAAACCCGCTGGTGCTCATCGCCCCGCCCGACCATCCGCTGGCCGGCCAGGGGCCGCTGCCCTTCGAACGACTGCAGGACGAGACCTTCGTCATTCGCGAGCAGGGCTCCGGCACGCGGATCGCCATGGAGCGCCACTTCCAGCGCCACGGTCTGGCCCTACGCACCGGCACCGAGATGAGTTCCAACGAGGCCATCAAGCAGGCGGTGGAGGCGGGCCTCGGGCTCGGGATCGTGTCGGTCCACACCCTCGCGCTGGAGCGCGAACTGGGTCGGCTGGTCATCCTGGACGTCGAGGGGTTCCCGATCCTGCGCCACTGGTATCTGGTCTACCGCGAGGGGAAACGGCTCTCGCCGGCGGCGCTGGCCTTCCGGGAGTTTCTACAGCAGGAGGCGGAACGGATGGTGGAGGAGGCGGCGGCCGGGCCGGTCCGCGGCGAAGCCGAGCCCGCTCTCCCGATCGGGCAGGAGGAGGGACCGACGGGCGGCTAGACCTGTTCGTCCACGTGGCGACTGCGGCCGTCATCGGCGGAGCCGCCACGGAAGACCTCGAGCTGCTCCTTGAGCACGCCGGTCTGCTCGTCCAGGGCACTTTCCATGCGCTCCTGGTGCTGGTGGCCCTTGTAGGCCCCATACAGTCCAGCGGCAAGTGTCAGCCCTTGGGCAAGCATCTTCGGTCGCCTCCTCGAGTGCGGGGGTCCGACGTGGTCCCCGTAGACTCTACAGCGGCGCCGGGGCGGGTAACTTGAGGCCGCGACCCTACCCCGGTTTCAGCGAGGAGTGGTGCTCGACGATGCGCCAGTCGTCCCCGACACGGTGATAGACGAAGGTCAGCCGCGCCGACACCGTCTTGCGCCCCCCGGCGCCGTCGTCCACCTCGAAGTCGTAGAGGCCGGAATTCACCGCCACGTCGCCCAGCGCCCGGCTGTGCAGCTCCACCACCGTTCCCCGCGGCGCCTTCGGCAGGAAGCCGTTGGCGAAGTAGTCGCGGATGGCGTCGTGGCCGACCTTCACCTCCCCGTCCAGGGTCGGCAGCAGGACGGCGTCTTCCGTATACAGTGCCGTGACCCGATCCGCATCACCCGCCGCCAGCGAATCGAGCCAGCGCTGCAGCTGTTGTTCGATCTCGTTCACCTGTCTTCTCCCGTTTCACTGTGATGGAGCACTCCGCGGTGCCCCGTTCCGCTCCGCGCCGTCCCGGCGCGGGAACAAAAAAGCCCCTTGGGTTCCAAGGGGCTTTCTCGGCACGGCCGCCCCGAGGGGAGGCCCGATGGCCGCGGCTTACTTGATCCGCGGATCCAGCTCGCCGGAGTTGTAGCGCTCGTTCATGGTGTCCAGCGACAGCGCCGTGATCTTCGACGCGTGGCCGGCACTGCCGAAGGCCTCGTAGCGGGCCTGGCAGACCTCCTTCATGGCCTCGGTGGAGGCCTTGAGGAACTTGCGCGGGTCGAAGTTGGACTTGTTCTCGGCGAGGTGCTTGCGCACGGCACCGGTGGCGGCCAGACGCAGGTCGGTGTCGACGTTGACCTTGCGCACGCCGTACTTGATGCCCTGCTGGATCTCCTCCACCGGGACGCCGTAGGTCTCGGGGATGTCGCCGCCGTATTCACGGATGATGTCCAGCCACTCCTGCGGCACCGAGGAGGAACCGTGCATGACCAGATGGGTATCCGGGATGCGCTCGTGGATCTCCTTGATGCGGCTGATGGCGAGGATGTCGCCCGTCGGCGGACGGGTGAACTTGTAGGCGCCGTGGCTGGTGCCGATGGCGATGGCCAGGGCATCGACCCCGGTCTGCTTGACGAAGTCGGCGGCCTCGGCCGGATCGGTCAGCAGCTGGTCGTGGGAGAGCACGCCCTCGGCACCGGAGCCGTCCTCTTCACCGGCCTCACCGGTCTCCAGCGAGCCCAGGCAGCCCAGCTCGCCCTCGACCGAGACACCGCCGGCGTGGGCCATCTCGACCACCTTGCGGGTGACGTCGACGTTGTACTCGTAGGAGGACGGCGTCTTCATGTCGGGCATCAGCGAGCCGTCCATCATCACCGAGGTGAAGCCGGACTGGATGGAGCGCAGGCAGACC
>CAZGJO010000070.1:0-9527 GCA_964525685.1 uncultured Ectothiorhodospiraceae bacterium
CGACGATCCACTGGAAGTGGTCCATGTTCTTCGAGTTGATGAAGATCTCGAACGGCCGCCGGTGTTCGTGCTCGGTACCCTCGTTGAGCACGATGTCGTTGATGGTCAGGTAGAGCGAGTGCTCCGACAGCGGCGTGGCGATCTTGTAGGTCGAGCCCTCAAGGCTCATCGGCCGCTCCAGCTTCTCGTGCATCTGCACGACGTTGTCGGCCTCGTAGCCGCCGGTCTCCTCGGCCACCGGCTCGGCGCTCGGCTCGGCGGCCTGTTCCTCTTCGGGCCGCGCCAGGTCGTAGTCGACGATCTTCCGTTCAATCTTGATGGGCATGGTTGCGCTCTCCGTCAGAACTTGCCGTAGTACCCTTCCTTCAGGGCATCGTAGAGGTTGGCGGCGGTGTGCCACTCGCCGTCGTATTCGATCTCCTCGTCACCGCGCGCCTCGACGACACTGCCGTCTTCCAGGGTGAAGCGGTAGGTGGTGTTCTCCAGGTCCTTGTCGGTGACCAGCACGCCCTGGAACGCCTCCGGGTTGAAGCGGAAGGTGGTGCAGCCCTTGAGGTCGTGGCTGTAGGCGTAGTGGTAGATGTCCTTGAACTCCTCGTAGGGGTAGTCAGTGGGCACGTTGGCGGTCTTCGAGATCGACGAGTCGATCCACTTCTGCGCCGCCGCCTGCACGTCGACATGCTCCTTCGGGGTGATGTCCTCGGCGGTGATGAAGTAGTCCGGCAGCTGCTCCTCCTTGATGTCGGAGTACGGCATGGCGTGGCTGTTGATCAGCTCGCGGTAGGCCAGCAGCTCGAACGAGAACACCGGCACCTTCTCCTTGCTCTTGCGCCCCTCGCGGATGATGTTGCGGTTGTAGTGGTGGGCGAACGACGGCTCGATGCCGTTGCTGGCGTTGTTGGCCAGCGACAGCGAGATGGTGCCGGTGGGGGCGATGGAGCTGTGGTGGGTGAAGCGGCAGCCCTCCTCGGCGATGCGGTCGACCAGCTCCGGCTCGGCCTCGGCCACCCGCTGCATGTAGCGGCTGTAGCGCGCCAGCAGCACCTTGCCCGGCACCTTGTCGCCGACCTTGTAGCCGTCGCGCTTCATCTCCGGGCGCTTGCGCAGCATCTCGCCGGTGACCTCGAACTCTTCCTCCATGATCGGCGCCGGGCCCTTCTCCCGCGCCAGTTCGACGCCGGTCTCCCAGCCGGCCAGGGCGAGCTGCTTGGCCACCTCCTCGGTGAACTCCAGCGAGTCGTGGTCGCCGTACTTCATGCCGAGCATGGTCATGGTCGAGCCGAGGCCGAGGAAGCCCATGCCGTGGCGGCGCTTGGAGAGGATCTCGTCACGCTGCGGCTCCATCGGCAGGCCGTTGATCTCGACCACGTTGTCGAGCATGCGGGTGAAGATGGCGACGGTCTGCCGGTACTCGTCCCAGTCGAAGTGGGCCTTCTCGGTGAACGGGTCGCGCACGAACTTGGTCAGGTTGATGGAACCAAGCAGGCATGCGCCATACGGCGGCAAGGGCTGTTCGCCGCATTGCCCTGTCACAAGGCCATTGAAGATGACCGTGTTGTGATCCACCTGCGTGGTATCGAAAACCGGCTCGCGCCCCTCGTAACGGATATCGGCAATCCGCGTCGTGAACCGCTGCGTTTTGCGCAGGGCCTTGTCGGTGGCCCAATCGCGGTACTTGTCGTTCTTGTAGTCCATGAGGAAGCCGACTTCGTCCATGAATGTTTCTCGGGACTCGCCATCGATGATCAGCTCATAGTCCGCGCGGCACTCGTATTCCCGCATGCCGCCCTTGCCGTCCGGCAGGTTGCGCCGAGCCGCCGGTCGCCGGTGGCGAATGCGGCAGTACACACCGAAGTTGGCAAGAAGCTGCTGAACATCCTGGAGCAGGGAATGATTGCTCGAGGCGAGCCGAATGGAACAGCTCTGGCTCTTGCCCGAGATGTTGACCGTGCCATCTGCCTGGAACAGCGCCTGCAGGTAGCCGCGGACACACTCTTCCGAGCCTTGCCAGATCACTTCCGGAACCCGCAGCTTGCTCTCCCGCGTGAAGCCGTAATGCGCCAGGACGCGGGCCAGGATCACCGAGCGAATGAACATATGGTTCCGTTCCGGTACTTCGACGGGAGACACCCGGTACTTCCGCTGGGTGACCGCGCTACTGGCAATCAAGCTGTTCACATAGTTGCAGATCGACTCGGACAGTTCGCGCTCCTGATTCCAGAAGTTCACGACAACCGCCTCTTCTCCCTTGCCCCGGTTGGTGAAGTGGCCATCCCCGGTAATGAAACCGAGCAATTGACCGAGCTCACCGCTGCCATCCTGGCCGAACTGTCCCTTCCCGGACTGGACCAGAATCTCGTCACCAGGCTGCAGATCCCGCAACTCATGCTTGCCACGGGCGGTGTAGAAATCGTGCCACTCGGTGGCCTTGATCTCGTATCCATCCTCCGTCACCACACGGTAGACATCCGCTTCCCTGGCGGTCATGAATGCCGGCTTGGCCGGACGCGTCACGACGCCGCGTTCACTCTCCCCGAGCGCACGCCGTTCCACCGTCACCTCCAGCGGTTCGCCAGAGGCGTACAGGTCGCCGATGCGCACGAGGCCGTGCTGCGTGTGCAAACGGGTGTCCGCGGTCACACAGGGGTTGGTCGCGCGGATGGTCTCGCAGAACCAGTTGTTGTTCATCTCGTTGACCTTGTCGATCAGGATGAAGCCCGGCTCCGCGTAGTCGTAGGTGGAGGTCATGATCATGTCCCACAACCGCCGCGCCTTGATGGTCTTGTAGACCCGGCACGCCACCAGCCCGTCGTCGTTGGTGATGTAGTTGGCATGGGTCGGCCACTCGCGCCAGATCACCTGATCGGGGTCGTGGAGGTCGAGGCCCTCGACCTCGGCCTCCTTCTCGGTCACCGGGAAGGCGAGCTTCCACCAGTCGTTGTCGTGCACCGCCTCCATGAACTCGCGGGTGATCAGCAGCGACAGGTTGAACTGGCGCAGGCGACCGTCCTCGCGCTTGGCGCGGATGAAGTCCATGACGTCGGGGTGGCCGATGTCGAAGGTGCCCATCTGGGCGCCGCGCCGACCGCCGGCGGAGCTGACCGTGAAGCACATCTTGTCGTAGATATCCATGAACGACATCGGCCCGGAGGTGTAGGCGCCGGCGCCGGCGACGAAGGCGCCGCGCGGCCGCAGGGTGGAAAATTCGTACCCGATACCGCAGTTGTGGATGACCATCAGACCCGCTTCGCCGGCCACATAGTTGTGGTGCTTCTCGACGGTGAAGTCGTAGAACGTTTCACCAATATCCAGATCGCGGTTGATCGCCTCCACAGGCCGCAGGGTCCGAGCCTTTTCGATCCATTTCTCCAGTTGCGGGAAACGCGCCTGCCAACGATCCAGCCAGATCCGACTGATCACCGTACGGCGATGGTAGCCGTGGTAGAAACCCAGTTTCTGCCGCTCCCGGTGGGAAAGCCCCTCCGCCTCCTTTTCAAGGGCGGACCGCAGCTCTTCGGGCATCACGTACCGATCGTACTGCCCGGCCCGGGAACGGTGCTCGGCGATCCGGGCACGCTTGCCGTTGTCCGCCATGAAGGTGGCTACCCGCGCGAGGAAATCCGAATCAGAGATCTTGAGCATCGCGCCACCCGTGTCACGCACCCGATGACCACGGTAGGTATGCTCACGCGGCTTGCGCTGGGTAACCGCGCCATGGACCCCGAACAGACCGAGGAGGTCGCGAAGCTGCTCAGCGAACGCCGGGCTCTTCATCGCGATGGTGACGCTGCCCCGTTCGCGGGAAACGGTGCCATCGGTATCGATCAGACCCGCCAGGAAGGGCAGGAAATGGGACTGCGGCTCCTCGGCGACCCAGGTCGGCACATGCAGCGATGCCGCCTTGCTGCCAACCTGGTGATCGATGAATTCCACCGCGCGACTGGCTTCGAAGCTGGCGACGGTGTAGTCCCAGACCGGGGTGCCGTTTTCCGTGGCGGTCGAGACAACCCGGGCCCGGGAACCGCAGAAGGCGTGGAAGAATTCGGCGTACCGCTCGACCACCTCCCGCTCGGCGGCGCGGATCTTGAACACCAGGCGCTTGCCCGCTGCCCGCGCCTTCTCCTTCCAGGCCGCGCGGGTCGACTTGTATTCGAAGGCCTTCTCGTAGGCACTGCCATCACCCAGATGGGCACCGGCGAACCACGCCCGCAGGGCGGTCGTCGAATCCGCCTCCCACGCCATGGTGTAGTGCACCAGCGCGTCATCCGAACGGACCTCGTCGGCGCGAACATAGACCGAACGGCCATCGCGATAGACCAGAACCGGATGCTTGATGGAGGTCTTCAACGCGACACCGTTGGAGCGGATCTCGATGTTCTCGGCGCGCGGGACACGGGTCTCCATGTGTTCCTCGATGGCGCGCATCTCGAAACGCCCGGTGTCCCGGTCATAGCACAGCATCTGCCGATGCTTCTCTTCCACGGCCCGCCGCGCGGTGACCGTCCCCTTCTCGGTCACGACCGTGGTGTCGGGTGCCACGCAGCCGGCCTTGAGCGTCAGGCCGGCCTCGTGGACCTTCTCCAGGATGTCGTCCATGGAGTCGCGGATGGTGCCGGAGACGGTGCAGTTGATGGTCGAGGTGGCCGGCTTGTAGGCCAGCGCCCCGGCGTTGGAGGTGATCCGCCCGGCCGGGATGGCGCCGTGGCGCAGGGCCCAGAGAAACTTCTCGTACCACTCCTCCTGCTTCTCGGCGGTCTCTTCCACTTCGGCCAGCGCCCTGGCCACGCGCTGATAGGTCTCGTCGACGCTGCCGTCGATGACCTGCTCGTCCTTGGTCTTGAGGCGATACTTCTTGTCCCAGATGTCCTCCGAGGCGGGCTGGATCGGGATGCTCTTCACCTCGGTGGGCACGACCTTCGGGCGGGGGGTGCTCATGGGCTGGCTCTCCGTTGCGGTTGTTGGTGCGGTGGTGTCGACCCCCAACGAGGGTTGACAGGACCGGATGCGCCCGTTCGCACGGACACAAGATGTAGGTTGAAAACGTGAGCGTATTTAACGTCGCCCGGATGGGGGGTGTCAACCGCGATCCCGCCTTCTGAACAAAACACGCCCACCGATGCAAGTTGTTGATTTAAAGGGGATTGAAGCCTTCAGTAGATACTAAAACAGCGCCCGATCAACACCCTACGCTCCCCCTCGTCGCGCCACCCTTCACGACCCGACCGGGCCCTTTCCCCGTTCGAGCCTACCCCTATATGTTGTGTCCCGCCGCCACCTCCCCATTGAAAACCCGCACCCGTGGACCTACATATTTCCGTGAGATGGTTCATATTCCGTGAACAACCGCAATCGAGAGGAGGACTACATTATGAATATGGTTCGCTATCGTCCCTGGAACGCCCTGGAAGAGGTCCGCCGCGAGATGGATCGGCTCTTCGAGAACGCCCACGAACGGGGTGAGGACAGCGGCGGCATCGTCGCCAGCGACTGGGTGCCCGCCGTGGATGTCCGCGACGAGTCCAATCAGTGGGTCGTCCACGCCGACATCCCCGGGGTCGATCCCGAGGACATCCAGGTGGACATGGAGAACGGGGTGCTCACCATCAAGGGGGAACGCCGGGAGGACCGTGAAGAGGGCGAAGGAGACTACAAGCGCGTGGAGCGCATCCGTGGTTCCTTCTTCCGCCGCTTTACCCTGCCGGACACCGCCGATGCCGAGAACATCAAGGCGCGCTCGAAGAACGGCGTGCTGGAGGTGGTGATCCCGAAACAGGAGAAGGTCCAGCCGCGGAAGATCACCGTGGAGAGCTGAGTCCGGACCACCGGGGCGGCTCCGCCCGCCCCGTTTCTGAAAGACAATCGGTAACGGCATGGAATACAAGGATTACTACCAGATCCTCGGGGTCGACCGCGACGCCACCCAGGAAACGATCAAGAAGGCCTACCGCCGGCTGGCCCGGAAATACCACCCGGACGTCAGCGAGGAGCCGGATGCCGAGGAGCGCTTCAAGGCCATCGGTGAGGCCTACGAGGTCCTCTCCGATCCGGAGAAGCGGGCGGCCTACGATCAGCTGGGTACCAACTGGCGTGACGGTCAGGACTTCCGGCCCCCGCCGGACTGGGACACCGGCTTCGAGTTCCGCGGCGGCGGTTTCGCCGGGGCCGGTTTTTCCGACTTCTTCGAGCAGATGTTCGGCGGCGGAAGTCCGTTCGGCCCCGACATGGCCGGCGGGCGCACGGGCCATGGTCCGCACGGGGAATTCGGTGGTGGCCGGGCCATGGCCGGCGAGGACCACCACGCCAAGGTCGCCATCGCCCTGGAGGACAGCTATCACGGCGGCACGCGCTCCGTGACCCTGCAGGTGCCGGAGTACGACGGCCGCGGCCAGCTGAGACGCCGCCAGCGGCGGCTGGACGTGCGCATCCCCAAGGGGATCACCGCCGGCCAGCGCATCCGCCTGGCCGGCCAGGGGGCTCCGGGACCGGGTGGCGGACGGGCCGGTGACCTCTACCTGGAGGTGGAGTTTCAGCCCCACCCCCTCTACACGGTGGACGGCCGCGACCTGACCCTGGAGCTGCCGCTCGCCCCGTGGGAGGCCGCCCTCGGCGCCACGGTGCCGGTACCGACCCTTGGCGGGATGGTCGACATGAAGATCCCCGCCGGCTCGCGCAGTGGCCAACGGCTGCGCCTCAAGGGCCGTGGCCTCCCTGGAAAGACCCCGGGGGACCAGTACCTGCGCCTGCTGATCCAGGCGCCGCGGGCGGACACCGACGAGCAGCGCCGGCTGTATGAACAGCTGCGCGATCAGTACACCGGATTCGACCCCCGGGCCGAACTCCGTCAATGAAGCAGAAAGGAGGTATCACCATGAGTCACTTCGATCCCCTGCGCCAGGGCGTCGAACGCGCCCTGGACACCGTCAGCGAAGGCTGGCGCCACCTGACCCAGCGGGCCGGCCACGCCCTGACCCGTTTTCGCCCGGTTCAGCGCGGTGAGGCGGAGACCCCCGAGGAGCGTCGCGAGATGCGTGGCGCCCACTGGGGCCTGCTGGCCGCCGAGGTCCACGAGGACGACGACCGGGTCGAGGTCGAGCTGGAGGCCCCCGGGCTGAAGGCGAAGGACTTCGACATCGAGGTCCACGAGGATCGCCTCTTCGTCCGGGGCGAGAAACGTGTGGAGAACGATCGCCGCGAGGGCCGTTTCCACGTCATGGAGCGCGCCTACGGCGCCTTCGAGCGGGTCATCCCGCTGCCGGCTCCGGTGGATCAGGAGGGCGTCAAGGCGCGCTACCGCAACGGTGTGCTCTATCTGAACCTGCCCAAGAGCGCCCAGGCGAAACCGCGCCGGATCACCGTCGAGGGCTGAGAGACCGGACGGGGGGTGCTCGCCCCCGTCCGGATTGTTCCCGGGGTAATACTTGACTACTGCGGTCAGGCTTTACTAGAGTGAAACTGCACTCATCAGAAAATGCTGATACAGCATTGGAGGGAAAAGCCATGAGCCTGATCCAGAACTTCCCCCACGACGGCGTGGTCACCGTGAACCGCGTGATCCTGAAGCCGGAATACAGCGTCGATGACCTCGAGGAGCGGGTCGCGGAGCTGTGCGAGAACGTCAAGACCTACCACTCCGACACCGGCTTCCACGGCGGCATGGTGGTCCTCAACAGCGGCGCGATCTCCAACGAGGGGTCGACCGTCGGTCAGGCGGTGGATTCACCGCTGAAGGGCAAGGAGGCGCTGATCATCACCTTCTGGCGTTCCTTCGAGGACCATGAGGAATCGCACCGCAGCGAGACCTTCCAGCCGCTGTTCCAGCGGGCCCTGGAGCTGTGCGAGAACGGTAACGAGGAAATCGCCTACGAGATGCTCTGGTCCGGGGCGGCCTACTCGGATGAGGAGGCCCGCCAGGCACGAGAGGCCAAGGAACGCGCCGCCTGAGCCAACATTCCCCGCAGGATGCCGGCAGGAAGCCGGCCTTTCACCGCCCCCGCCATTGCCTCCCGGGGGCGGTTTTTTGTGTCCCGGCGGGGAGCCGGGACTCAGGTGCGCTGGGCGCCGTGGTAGAGGTTGACCACGTGGCGCGCCTCGGCGAAGAACAGCCAGCGTTCGACGGCGATGCCGATGAAGCTGCTGACCACCGCCAGGGTCACCCAGCCGGCGGCCCCGTCATTGAGGTACCCGGCCAGGGCCAGCGCCGGCAGGATGAAGCCGAGCACATAGACGATGGCGCGCAGCACCCGCAGCGGACCGGCGCCGAGCTCGTGGCCGAACTCCCGGGTCAGGAAGGTGCCGGCGGTGTGACCCATATCCAGGATCCGCACCATGGCGCGGGTGAAGCCGGTGGCGGTGTTGATGGTCGCGCCGCTGGGCTGGCCGATCCAGTAGTAGTAGCTGCCCTTCATCAACAGGGCGACCAGCACGATGGGCAGGGCCAGACCGGCGGCGAAGGTGGCGTCGGCACCGCTCCAGGCCAGCACACCGGTGAGCAGCAGGGAACCGAGCATCAGACCCAGGGCCACGTAGTTGGCCGGGGTCAGGGCGGTGTTCCACTGACGGATGGTGCGCAGGCAGGCGTAGATCATGCCGGTGGAGAAGATGGTGATCACCGCCAGGACCGCGGCGATGATGCCGAGGCACTGGGTGAACCAGTTGTGCTCACCGCCCAGCAGCCACAGGCCGCCGAGGTAGCCGATGGCGAACGGGTAGTAGACCACCGCGAAGACCGCCTCGCGGGAGAGCCAGGAGGTCTTGAAGCGGAAGAAGGCGCGCCAGGCGTTCTTCTTGTTGGCCAGGTGGCCACTGGAGGCCATCAGGCCCACGGTGGTCAGCACCAGCGAGACGATGCCGGTGGTGTAGATCTGTTCCGGGGTCAGGCCGCCGCCGAGTTCGAACCGATCGAACAGGGCGAGCAGGACCATCAGGCCGAAGCCGGCCCCGGAGGTGACGGTAAACAGGATGACCGATAGTGCGGGATGCATGGTTTCTCTCGCTCGTCTGTGTCAGCGGGAGATGGGCTGGTTCACCCACTCCTTGATCTTGTCCTTGAGGCTCGGGCGGTCGGCATCGCTGGTGGGCACCGACTTCACCGGGCGCGGCGGCAGATACTTGTTGGTCGGGTTGTAGCCCATCTCCGGCATCAGGCCGTAGCCGCCCCGTTCCCGCACCATGGTGTTGACGTCCGATTCCGGGTCGTCGAAATCACCGAAGTAGCGGGCCGAGGCCGGGCAGGTGAGCACACAGGCCGGCTGGCGCTCCTGCCGGGGCAGCCGCTCGTCGTAGATCCGATCCACGCAGAGGGTGCACTTCTTCATGGTGCCGGAGACCTCGTCCAGCTCGCGGGCGCCGTAGGGGCACGCCCAGGAGCAGTAGTTGCAGCCCATGCACTTCTCCTGGTCCACCAGGACGATGCCGTCCTCGGTGCGCTTCCAGGAGGCGCCGGTGGGGCAGACCGTCACGCACTCCGCGTCCTCGCAGTGCATGCAGGACATCGGGAAGTTCACGGTCGTGTTGTTCGGGTAGTCGCC
>CAZGJO010000071.1:0-3426 GCA_964525685.1 uncultured Ectothiorhodospiraceae bacterium
ACCGCCGGTCTGACGGTGGCCAACGCCTCCCAGCACCTGCAGCACCTGCGCCAGGCCGGTCTGGTGACCAGTCGCAAGGAGGGGCAGCACGTCTACTACCACATCGCCGATGAGCGGGTAGTGGAGCTCCTGCAGCTCATTCGGGAACTCACCGAGGCGCGTGACAACGAGGTGGCCCGGCTGGTCCAGGCCTTCCTGGGCGAAGAGGTGCCGCTGGAGCCCATCACCCCGGACGAGCTCCTCGAGCGCGCCCGCCAGGGCGCCGTGACCGTGGTCGATGTCCGCCCCGAGACCGAATATACCGCCGGACACATTGCCGGCGCCATCAATATCCCCCTGGACGAACTGGAACAGCGCCTGCCCGAACTCGATACCGGCCAGCCGGTGGTGGCCTACTGTCGGGGGCCCTATTGTCTGATGGGCTACGAGGCGGTCAGCCGCCTGCGCCGCCACGGTATCGAGGCCCTGCGCCTGCGCGAGGGCTACCCGCAGTGGCGCGGTCAGGGTCACCCGATCGAATCCCTCGATGGTTCGGAATAGCACGCGCTGCGAAATGCGCTCGAATCGCGCATTTTTTTCCCGAAGGGCAGCGTTACAGGGCCATTCTGTGCTACAAGAGGGATGAATGTTCCCAACCGCAATGGATGAACGCCCTCGATGACCGAGTCCCTCTTCACCCTCGAAGTACAGCCCAACATCCCGGAAGGCCTTGAGCGTCTCCACGACCTGGCCGACGACCTCCTCTACTCCTGGGACCGCCAGGTCCGGGGTCTCTTCTACCGCCTCGATGCCCCGCTGTGGGAGGCCTGTGGCCACAATCCGAAGGTCTTCCTGCGCCGCGTCTCCCAGGAGACCCTGGAGCAGGCCTCGCGGGACCGGATCTTCATGGAGGACTACAACCGGGTCCTCTCGGTCTACGACACCTATCACAAGGAGGGGATGCGCTCCCACATCGAACCCTATCTGGATCCGGAGAAGGATCTGGTGGCCTATTTCTGCGCCGAGTTCGGTTTCCACGAGAGCTTCCCCATCTACTCCGGCGGCCTCGGTATCCTGGCCGGTGACCACTGCAAGGCCGCCAGCGATCTGGGGCTGCCCTTCGTGGCCGTGGGTCTGCTCTATCGCCAGGGCTACTTCACCCAGACCATCGACAACGCGGGCCACCAGGTGGCCCACTACACCCCCACCGATTTCGGCAGCCTGCCGGTCCATCTGTGCCGCGACGACCAGGGCAACGACATCCGGGTGGAGGTCGAACTCCCGGGGCGCACGGTGCAGCTCCAGGTCTGGCGCGCCAAGGCGGGCCACATCACCCTCTACCTGCTGGACAGCGATCTGCCGGAGAACAGCGAGGCGGACCGTTCCATCACCTATCAGCTCTACGGTGGCGACACCGAGACCCGCATCCAGCAGGAGTCCTGTCTCGGCATCGGCGGGGTCCGCGCCCTGCGCGCCCTCGGCCTGGAACCCACGGTCTGGCACATCAACGAGGGCCACTCCGCCTTTCAGATCCTCGAGCGCTGCCGGGAGATGGTAAACGAAGGTGAGAGCTTCGATGTTGCCCTCGAGGCCGTCGGTGGGGGGACCGTGTTCACCACCCATACCCCGGTTCCGGCCGGTCATGACATCTTCTCCCGGGAGATGACGTCGGAGTATTTCGGCAAGTATTCCGAGGACCTGGGAATCGGTCTTGAGAAGTTTCTTGAACTCGGGAGCACCCCCGACGAGGGCGACGGTTTCAACATGACCGCCCTCGCCCTGCGCGGCTCCCGCTTCCACAACGGGGTCAGCCGCATTCACGGCGGTGTCGCGGCGGAGACAGAGGCGGAAATCTGGCCGGAGATCCCGGCCGACGAGAACCCGATCCGGTACGTCACCAACGGGGTCCACGTCCCCACCTTCCTGGCGCGGGAATGGAGCAACCTGTTCGACATGCGCCTGCGCGAATGGCGCAGCGAACTGCTCAACGAGGGCTTCTGGAAGGCCATCGACGACATCCCCGACCACCGCTACTGGAGTCTGCGCCAGAGCCTGAAGACCGAACTCCTCGAGGACGTGGTCGCCCGGGCGGAAGCCCAGTATCGGCGCAACGGTTTCTCCGAGGCGATGATCAAGCGCATCACGCGGCTGGCCCGCCAGTCCGAGGCCGATGCCCTGGTCATCGGTTTCGCCCGGCGCTTCGCCACCTACAAGCGCGCCACCCTGATCTTTTCCGAGCGCGAGCGGCTCAAGCGGATCCTCAACGACAGCGACCGTCCGGTGATCTTCGTTTTCGCCGGCAAGGCCCACCCCAAGGACAAGCCGGGGCAGGAGCTCATCCGCCGGATCCACGAGATGGCGCTGGATCCCGACTTCATCGGCCGCATCCTGATCCTCGAAGGCTACGACATGGCCCTGGGGCGCAAGCTGGTCACGGGCGTGGACGTCTGGCTGAACACGCCGGAATACCCCATGGAAGCCAGCGGCACCTCGGGCCAGAAGGCCGGGGTCAACGGTGTGCTCAACCTCTCCGTCCTCGACGGCTGGTGGGGCGAAGGCTATACCGGCGACAATGGCTGGGCCATCGTGCCCCACGAGCCCGGCTTCGACCCGGAATACCGTGATCAGGAGGAGGCGCGCGACCTGCTGGACATCCTCATCCACCAGGTGGTGCCGCTCTACTACCAGCGCAACAACCACGGCTACTCGGCCGGCTGGGTGGCGAAGTCCAAGGCGGCGATGCGGACCATCATCCCGCGGTTCAACGCCCAGCGCATGGTGATGGACTACGTCCGCGACTTCTACAGCCCGGCGCGCGAGCAGAATGCCCGCTTCATGGCCGACAAGCGCAAGGCGGCCCGCACCCTGGCGGACTGGAAGACCGCCGTGCGCGCGGCCTGGGACGGAGTGTGGATGCGCCGGGAGGCCGAGCCGCCTGCCTCCCTCCATCACGGCGAGAGCCTGATACTGCAGGTCCGGGTCTATCTCAACGGTCTGAAACCGGAAGACGTCACCCTGGAGTGCCTGGTGGCACCGGCGCGCCATGACGGCGTCTTCGAGACGGCGGAGCGGTTCGTGCTGTCTGCGGAGGAGCTGCCGGAGGACGGGGAATACCTGTTCAGTGTGGAGATGCAGCCGCGTCTGTCGGGGCTGCAGCACTACAAGGTCCGGCTCTACCCCACCCACGCCTGGTGCAGCCACCCCCTGGAGCTGGGGCGCATGCTCTGGCTCTGATGCCGTTCCCTCGCCTCAGCGCCCGTAGAGGGCGTTGAGGTGCGCCATCCGGCCCGCCAGGTCCTCCCCCACTTCCTCCCATTCAAACCGCCATCCCCAGTTGCCCTCGGCGACACCGGGGACATTCATGCGGTGCTCGGCATCCAGCTCCAGCAGATCCTGCATCGGAACGACGGCGAGATCCGCCACCGAGGCCAGCGAGGCCCGGATCAG
>CAZGJO010000071.1:3436-9458 GCA_964525685.1 uncultured Ectothiorhodospiraceae bacterium
TCCCGCACCCAGGGTTCCAGTGCGTCGTGCCACCCCACCGTGGTGTTGTTGTCGTGGGTGCCGGTATAGACAATGGCCCGACGACGGTGGTTGTGGGGCAGATAGGGATTGTCGCTGTCACTGTCGAAGGCGAAGTGGAGGATCTTCATGCCGGGGAGCCGGAAGGCCTCCCGCAACGTCTCCACATCCTCGGTGATCACACCCAGATCCTCGGCCACCAGCGGAACCTCGCCGAAACGCTCCGCCACCGCCTGCAGAAAGGCGTGGCCCGGCGCCGGCTCCCAGTGGCCCTCCATGGCGGTCTCGGCATTGGCGGGGATGGACCAGTAGGCGGCCAGGCCGCGGAAATGGTCCAGCCGAACAAAGTCGAACAGCTCCAGCTGGGTGGCCAGCCGCTGGAGCCACCATTCGAAGCCGGTCTCCCGCAGGCGCTTCCAGTCGTAGTGGGGATTGCCCCAGAACTGGCCGGTCTCCGAGAAGTAGTCCGGCGGCACGCCGGCCACGGCCTCGGCGTGTCCGTGCTCATCGATGGCGAAGAGCCCCCGGTGGGCCCAGACCTCGGCACTGTCGTGGGCGACGAAGATGGGCATGTCGCCGAAGAGATGCACGCCCCGGGCGGTTGCGTGGCGGCGGAGCTGGTCCCACTGGTGGAAGAAGCAGTACTGCTCGAAGACGACCTGTTCGATCGAGTCGGCCAGCCGTTCGCGGGCCGCCGTGAGGGCGGCGGGCTGACGGTCCCGCTCGCCGGCCGGCCACTCCCACCAGGGCTGTTCCCCCTTCTCCCGGCGCAGCGCCGTATAGAGGGCAAAGTCCTCCAGCCAGGCACGGTGGCGCCGGCGAAACTCGGCGGCCTCGCCTTCGGCCTCCGCGCTCAGGGAGCCACCGGCCTTGACGAAGCCCGCCCGCGCCTCGCGCAGCCGCTGCAGCCGGCCCTCGATGGGGGCTGCTTCCAGGCTGGTTCGAACCTCGTCGGAAGGAGGTTCCAACCAGCCCTTCTCCTCCAGCAGGACCAGGTTGATGTAGCACGGATCCCCGGCATGGACGGAGAGACACTGGTAGGGGGAGCCATCGGCGTGGGTCGGCCCCAGGGGCAGCATCTGCCACACACCGAAGCCGCCCTCGGCGAGCCAGTCGACGAAACGGAAGGCCTCGGCGCCGAGGTCGCCGTTGCCCGGCGTCCCGGGCAGCGAGCTCGGGTGGAGCAGAACACCGGCACGGCGCTGATGGAGGATGGAGGCAGCCGTCACGAATCCGCCCGCCCCTGGCGCATGACGCCGCCGACGGCCGGGTCACCACTGCCGTGGGCGAAGGGATGGCTGAGGACCTCCGGTGGTTCGATCCCCAGACGCTCGTACAGGGCGATGATCTGCAGCCGGTAGAGGTGGTCGAAGTCCTTCACCGTGTCGTCCGGGTTGTATTCGCCGAACCACCAGAACCAGTCGGAACTCTCGCAGATGGCCAGCTGGTGCTCCGCCCGCGCGCGCGCGTCCGCGTCCAGCTGCCCCACGTGGGTATCGAAGGCGCGCTTGGCCTCGCCCAGCAGGTCCCAGGCGCGGTCCTTGTCGCGCTCGCCGATCCAGGTGGAGAAGGTCCCGTAGACCCAGCTCCCGGCCACCAGCTCGTTCAGGCGGCGCGGCTCCACCCGGCACGCCTCCTCGAAGGTGGTCATCGTCAGCCCCGGATGCTCCACCAGTCGGCGATAGAGTGCGTTGAGGAAGTGGTAGCCGTTGTGCGGATAGTGCTCCCAGGCATTCTCGCCATCCAGGATGACGGAGATCACCGTTTGCTCCCGATCGGCGCAGTTGGCGGCGATGGTCTCGAGGTGGCCGACGAGGTTGGCCACCGCATCATCGCCGTGCCAGTCCGAATAACTGAAACCGATGAGGTCCGAGAGACCGTCGTCGCGGAAGAAGCAGCGGATGTCGCCATCCGCCAGAACACAGGGGCGATGCCAGTCGGGATCCGGTGACACCGCCTGACCACCCGCCTGCAGGCTGTTGTCCAGCACGCTCCCACCGGTGGCGGCCCAGTGGAAGCCGTGTTCCTGCAACACGGCGAGGGTCGGCGCGCTGACGCCGCCCTCGGCGGGCCAGCACCCCTTCGGGCGGAACCCGAAGACACGCTCGAAGACCTTCAATCCGTGCGTCACATGCCAGTGGGCGCGCTCGTCGCCGCCGGGGTAGTGATCCAGTTCGGGGAGACTGCTCTCCGGCCACCCTTCGCGGGCCGCGCCCAGATCCTGCAGCAAAGGCAGGATGGGATGGGCATAGGGGGTGACCGAGAGCTCGATGCGCCCCGCCTCGGCCAGTCGGCGATACCGGCCCAGCACGCCGGAGAGCAGTTCGCCCATGAGGACCACCAGTTCCCGACGGTCATGGGCAGTAAAACCGCTGGCCTTGTGGATCAGATCGCGCGCCCGGCGATCATTGCGGCGGACGGTCTCACCCAGCCAGGCCAGGTGGTACCAGGTCAGCAGATCGGCGAGGAAATCATCGCTGAGATAGTGTTCATGCCGGGGGTGGCGCTCCAGCCAGCGCCCCAGCTCCGCGAGCCGCTTGTAGGGCGGATGGGTGTTGATCAGGTGCTTCTCGTTGGCCCGCAGGCACTGACGGACCAGCTGGTGGCGTTTCGCCGCGTCCCGCGGCAGCGCCGGCTCCGCCAGGGCCCGCAGCAGGGGATCGTCGAGCGGGCTGCCGTCGCGCAGGTGGCCGGCGATCTGGCGGGCGTAGTCCTCGACCTGTTCCAGGAGCGTCGGCGAGAAGTTCACCACCGCCCGGGCCTCCGGGTTGGCCTCCAGATGGGCGACCATGTCGACATAGTCCTTGATGGCGTGGAGGTAGGTCCACGGCAACTGGTACTCGTCGGTCTGGGGATCGACATAGCTCGGCTGGTGCATGTGCCAGCAGAGGACGACCTTCACCGGCGGCTGCTGTTCAGCGCACATGATGGATCTCCTGGCCGAGCATCTCGGGGGTCACCAGCACCACACCACCGGGGGTGACGTGGAAACGCTCGGCATCGGCCGCGGTGTCTTCGCCGATGGTCGTCCCCTGCGGGATGCGGCAGTGCTTGTCGATGACGGCATTCCGGATGCGGCAATCGGGTTCGATGCGCACCTCCGGCAGGATCACCGAATCCTCCACCCGGGTACCGGCCTCCACCACCACCGAGGAGAACAGCAGCGAGCGTCGCAGATAGGCCCCGGAGATGATGCAGCCGCCGGAGACGATGGAGTCCACCGCCATCCCGCGGCGGTCATCGTCATCGAAGATGAACTTGGCCGGCGGCAGCTGCTCCTGGTAGGTCCAGATGGGCCACTCGGCGTCGTAGACGTTGAGCTCCGGTGTGACGTCGACCAGCTCCAGGTTGCTCTTCCAGAACGCGTCGACGGTCCCGACATCGCGCCAGTAGGCCTGCTTGCCGGTGCTGGCCTCGCGGAAGGGATAGGCGACGACCCGGGCGCGGTCGATGACCGACGGGATGATGTCCTTGCCGAAGTCGTGATCGGAGTCGGTGTCGGCGTCGCGGATGAGTTCGTCGAACAGGAACTGCCGGTTGAAGATGTAGATCCCCATGGAGACCAGCGCCTTGTCCTCGTTCCCCGGTATCGGGGTCGGGTTGTCCGGTTTCTCCTCGAAGCGGACGACCCGGTTCTCGTCGTCGGTGGCCATCACGCCGAAGGCACCGGCCTCCTCCACGGGTAGCTCCAGGCAGCCCACGGTAATGTCCGCCCCGGTTTCGGCGTGGCGCGCGAGCATGGCGCCGTAGTCCATCTTGTAGATGTGGTCGCCGGCCAGGATCAGCACGTATTTCGGGCTGTGCAGCCGGATGATGTCCAGGTTCTGGTAGATGGCGTCGGCGGTGCCCTTGTACCAGGAGGTCTCGATACGCTGCTGCGCCGGCAGCAGCTCGACGAACTCGCCGAATTCACCGCGCAGGGAGCCCCACCCCTGGCGCAGATGGCGGATGAGCGAGTGCGCCTTGTACTGGGTCACCACGCCGATGCGCCGGATCCCGGAGTTGATGCAGTTGGAGAGCGGGAAGTCGATGATCCGGAACTTGCCGCCGAAGGGGACCGCCGGCTTGGCCCGCCACATGGTGAGTTGCTGGAGTCGCGACCCGCGTCCGCCGGCCAGGACCAGGGCCAGGGTGTCGCGGGTCAGGCGGCTGACAAAGCGGGGGGAACGGTTGGACAGCATTCGGGCGGTTCCTCATCCTGTTGGGCCATGGAGTCGAAGCGAATCGGGTAGTCCGGGCGCCGGTCCCTGTATCGTCGACCTGCTATGCTCTACAACTAACACATGGCTCAGACATCCGCTAGCATGTCCATACAACCCGCAAACGCAACCCCAGGAGGCACCGTGGCCCGCAAGACATCGGCATCGTCGGACATCGCCCAGAACGCCTACCAGCAGATCCGCGAAGCGCGCCACCACGATCCGTTCGGATTCCTGGGCGGCCCCCATGGCGAGGAGCGGACGGTCCGTGTCTTTGCCCCCCATGCCGAACGGCTCAGCTTCGAGGACGGCAGCGAACTGCCGCGGATACCCAACACCGACTTCTTCGAAGCCCCCCTTCCCAAAGGGCTCGACGCACCCTATCGACTCACCTGGCACGACAAGGCGGGGCACACCGTGCACGCCCACGACCCGTACGCCTTCGAGCCCGCCCTGCCCGACTACGACCTGCACCTCTTCGGCGAGGGGCGTCACTGGCACGCCCAGGACCTGCTGGGGGCGCACTGCGTGGAACACCAGGGCGTCACCGGGGTGCGTTTCGCCGTCTGGGCCCCCAACGCCGAGCGGGTCAGCGTGGTCGGCGACTTCAACCGCTGGGATGGCCGCTGCCACCCCATGCGGGTGCGCGGCGGCAGCGGGGTGTGGGAGCTGTTCATCCCCGGCCTGGAACCGGGAGCCCTGTACAAGTTCGAGCTGCGCAACCGTGACCACGGCACCATCCTGACCAAGACCGATCCCTATGGCCGCCGCTACCAACTGCGTCCGGACAACGCCGCCGTGGTCGAGCCCCCCGAAAGCTACGCATGGGGCGACGACGCCTGGATGCGCGAGCGCCGGGAACGGGACTGGCAGGCGGCGCCGATGTCCATCTACGAGGTCCATCTCGGCTCCTGGCAGCGCGACGACGACGGTGAATTCCTCGACTACCGCACCCTGGCCCACCGGCTGGTCTCCCACTGCGATGCCATGGGTTACACCCACATCGAACTGATGCCCATCACCGAGCATCCCTTCGACGGCTCCTGGGGCTACCAGACCACCGGTTACTTTGCCCCGACCACCCGCTACGGCAGCCCCGACGACTTCCGCTACTTCGTCGACTACTGCCACCGCCACGGCATCGGCGTGCTGCTCGACTGGGTCCCGGCCCACTTCCCCAAGGACGAATGGGCCCTGGCCAACTTCGACGGCACCCCGCTCTACGAGCACGCCGATCCGCGCAAGGGGGAGCATCGCGACTGGGGCACCCTGATCTTCAACTACGGTCGCAACGAGGTGCGCAACTTCCTCACCGCCAGTGCCCTCTACTGGCTGGAGCACTACCACATCGACGGCCTGCGCGTGGACGCCGTGGCCTCCATGCTCTACCTGAACTATTCGCGCGAGGACGGTGACTGGGTGCCCAACATCCATGGCGGCCACGAGAACCTGGAGGCCATCGACTTCCTGCGCGATCTCAACCACATCACCCATGGCGAGCAGCCCGGCACCTTCATCATGGCCGAGGAGTCGACCTCCTGGCCGCAGGTGACCCGGCCGACGTGGCTGGGCGGTCTCGGCTTCTCCATGAAGTGGAACATGGGCTGGATGCACGACATCCTGACCTACATGGGCGAGGACCCGATCCACCGCAAGTACTACCACGACCACCTGACCTTCGGGCTGCTCTACGCCTTCACCGAGAATTTCATCCTGCCGTTCAGCCACGACGAGGTGGTCCACGGCAAGCGCAGCCTGTTGCATCGCATGCCGGGGGACGAGTGGCAGTCCTTCGCCAATCTGCG
>CAZGJO010000072.1:0-9339 GCA_964525685.1 uncultured Ectothiorhodospiraceae bacterium
AGGGGGCCTTCACCGGCGCCATCAGCGCCCGCCAGGGTCGCTTCGAACTCGCCGCCGGCGGGACCATCTTTCTCGACGAGATCGGCGACATGTCGCTGGCCATGCAGGTGAAGTTGCTGCGGGTGCTGCAGGAGCACACCTTCGAGCGCATCGGCGGCCACCACAGCCTGACCACCGATGCCCGCGTGCTCGCCGCCACCCATCGCGACCTGGCGGCCCTCATCGCCAGCGGCGATTTCCGCGAGGACCTCTTCTACCGGCTCAACGTCTTCCCCATCGAGATGCCGCCGTTGCGTGAGCGGCGCGAAGACATCCCGCTGATCATCGACGCACTGCTGGCGCGCATCGGCCGCGAGCAGCGTGGCTGGATCCGACTGACACCGGCGGCCCACGAGGCCCTTGCCGAGCATGACTGGCCCGGCAATATCCGCGAGCTCGCCAACCTGCTGGAGCGGCTGGTGATCATGCACCCCTACGGCGATGTCGACGTCGGCGATCTGCCGGAGCGCTACCAGCCCGAGCGCCCGGCGACCAGTGAGGGCGCCGGCTGGGTGCTGCTGGACGATCAGCCGGGCGCCGACGACGCGAACGCCGCCTCGCGGGAACCGGCCCGTCCCGGCCCGGCGGACCTGCCGGCCGAGGGCATCGATCTCAAACGCCACCTCGGCGAACTGGAGTCGACACTCATCCGCCAGGCGCTGGCGGCGAGTGACGGTGTGGTGGCGCGCGCCGCCAAGCTCCTGGGTCTGCGCCGCACTACACTGGTGGAAAAGCTGCGCAAGTACGGGATCCAGCGTGAACAGACCGGCGGCGAGGAGGCGAAGTCGGCATGAATCAGGCGCTGGTGGAGCAGCTCAACGCCGTCGACGGCACCACCCCCGAGGGGCTGGAGGAGGCATTCCACGCCTTCAATCGCCTCGCCGAGGAGCTCACCGGCACCTACCACGAGCTGGAGAACCAGGTCGCGGAACTCACGGCCGAACTCCAGCGCTCCCGGGCCGCCCACTCCGAGGAGCTGGCGGAGAAGGAGCGGTTGGCCGGACGGCTGGAGAGCCTGGTCCAGGCCCTGCCGGCCGGGGTGGTGGTCCTGGACGCCCACGGCCACGTCCAGGAGGCCAACCCGGTGGCCCACGACTTCCTCGGCAGCCCGCTGGTCGGCGTACCGTGGACGGAGATCATCACTCGGGCCTTCGATCCCGCCGGCGCCGGGTACGACCTGCGCCTCAACGACGGCCGTCTGGTCAGCCTCTCCACCTGCCCGCTGGGCAGCGAGCCGGGCCAGATCCTGTTGCTCACCGACGTCACCGAGGCGCGCGCCCATCAGGAGCGCAGCCACCACCAGAAGCGGTTGGAGTCCATGGGGGAGATGGCCGCCAGCCTGGCCCACCAGGTGCGCACCCCGCTCTCCTCGGCGCTGCTCTACGCCGGCCACCTGCGTCGCGGCGATCTGGATGAACAGCGGCGGCAGATGGTGGCCGGCAAGATCACCGACCGCCTGCAACGCCTGGAGAAGCTGGTCAACGACATGCTCATCTTCGCCAAGGGCGGGATCGGCGGGGCCGAACGCGTCCGGTGCCGTGAACTGGTGGACGCCCTGGAGGCGGCGGTGGCCAACGAGGCCGAGAGCGCCGGCGTGGCGGTCGCCGTGGAGGAGGTGGCGGACGATGAACCGGCGGTCCACTGCAACCGCGACCTGCTGCTCAGCGCCGCCCGCAACCTGGCCACCAACGCTATCCAGGCGATGGAGGCGGGCGGTGAACTGCGCCTGCGGGTCCGCGAACACGACGGCGAGCAGGTGGACCTCGAGGTGGCCGACACCGGCCCCGGGATCCCTGACGAACAGCGCGAGCGGCTTTTCGAGCCGTTCTACACCACCCGCACCGACGGTACCGGTCTCGGGCTCGCCGTGGTGCGCGCCGTGGCCCACGCCCACCACGGTGACGTCTGGGTGGAGAGCGAGGAGGGCAGCGGCAGCCGGTTCGGCATCCGCCTTCCCCGCGCGGGTGCCGACAACGAACCGATGGAGGGAGGCGCAAGCCATGAGTGAGCCCGCGATCCTGGTGGTCGAGGACGATCCGGCGCTGTCGGAGGCGCTGGAGGACACCCTGATGCTCTCCGGGTACCGCGTCTTCACCGCCACTGACGGCCGGGCCGCGCTGGAGCGGCTGGCCGAGGAGCCCCTGGACCTGGTCATCACCGATGTCCAGATGAAGCCCATGGGCGGCGAGGAGCTGCTGCGCCGGATCAAGGCCGACCAGCCCGAGGTCCCGGTCCTGATGATGACCGCCTACGGCACCATCGAGAAGGCGGTGGCGGCCATGCACGCCGGGGCCGCCGATTACCTGGTCAAACCCTTCGAAGCGGAGGTGCTGGCCAACGCCGTCTCCCGCTACGTCGGCAGCTACAGCCAGGCCCAGGAGGTGGTGGAGCTGGTCGGCGACGATCCGAAGACCGAGGAGCTGGCGGAGCTGGCCCGGCGTGTTGCCGGCAGTGACGCCACCATCCTGGTGACCGGTGAATCGGGCTCCGGCAAGGAGGTGGTGGCGCGCTACCTCCATGGCCATTCCCCCCGGGCGGACCAGCCCTTCGTGGCGGTGAACTGTGCCGCCATCCCCGAGAACATGCTCGAAGCGACCCTGTTCGGCTACGAGAAGGGCGCCTTCACCGGCGCCTATCAGGCCTCGCCCGGCAAATTCGAACAGGCCCAGGGCGGCACCATCCTGCTGGACGAGATCTCGGAGATGGAGCTGGGGCTGCAGGCGAAACTGCTGCGCGTGCTCCAGGAGCGGGAGGTGGAGCGCTTGGGCGGTCGCCAGGTCATCAACCTGGATGTGCGCGTGCTGGCCACGTCCAACCGCGACATGAAGGCGGAGGTTGCCGCCGGCCGTTTCCGCGAGGACCTTTACTATCGGCTCAACGTCTTCCCGCTGCACCTGGCGCCCCTGCGCGAGCGTCCGGGAGACGTGGTCCCCCTGGCCGAATACCTGCTGGCCAGCCACGCCCGGCGGGCCGGACGCGCCATCCCGGCGCTGGACGATGCGGCGGAGCAGCGCCTGCGCGGCCACGACTGGCCCGGCAACGTGCGCGAACTGGAGAACGTCATCCAGCGCGCGCTGATCCTCCAGGGCGGGGAGACCATCGGCGCCGCCGACATCCTCTTCGATCCCGGTGCCGGGGCCGGGCAGGGGGGCGCCGCGGCGCCGAGCGGCACCGCCGCCCCGACCGGTGAAGAGGCGGGGGGCCTCGAGGCCGATCTGCGTGAACGGGAGTTCAGCGCCATCCGCCGTGCCCTGGAAGAGGCGCCCAGCCGCAAGGAGGCGGCAACACGCCTCGGGATCAGCGAGCGCACCCTGCGCTACAAACTGGCGCGCATGCGTGATGAGGGGCTGGCAGTGCCGGCCTGAATGGCGTGGAATCTGCATATTTTTCCGTCAAGGGGTCGTATTGGCGGCGTGATTGATGTTTAATGGGGATGAACAGAGGTGTAATGAACGCGGTGCGGAAGGTACGGATCCGGGTCGTCGAGGAGGAACGGGAACATGAGCGGAATCGACAGCAGCGCCATCCAGGCCGAGATGCAGCGCCTGGCCAGCAAGGCCCAGGCCGGCGGCGGCGTCGACAAGTCCACCGCCCCGCAGGCGGCCGGGCAGAGCGGCGGTGATGCCGATGGTGTCGGCTTTGCCGAGCTGCTCAAGCAGTCCATCGACCGGGTCGATGACATGCAGAAGACCTCCGGCGAGCTGCGCAACGCCTTCCAGGCCGGCGACCCCGACGTGGCGCTGTCGGATGTGATGATCGCCTCGCAGAAGGCCGAACTCGCCTTCGACACCATGACCGAGGCGCGCAACAAGCTCCTGGAAGCCTACCAGAACATCCAGAACATGCAGGTCTGAGGGGGGCGATGTGCCGCCTGAATACCTGATGCCGACGGGACCGTAACGGGGGCCTGACCCGACCCATGGAGCTCGCCAAGTCCGCCAATCTCAGCGCCCAGCTCGAGGGCTTCGCCAACCTGCCGCGTACCCGGCAGGTCGGGTTGATCCTCGGTGCGGCGGCGATCATCGGTCTGATCTTGGTGGTCCTGCTCTGGTCCCAGCAGCCGACCTTCCAGACCCTTTACAGCGGCCTCGAAGAGCGCGAGGCCGGCGAGGTCCTGCAGGCCCTGGACCAGGAGGGGATCCGCTACCGCGTCAGTCAGGACACCGGTTCCATCGAGGTGCCGGCCAGCCGCGTCCACCAGACCCGGCTCGAGCTGGCCGCCCAGGGCCTGCCCAGCGGCGGGGCGACCGGCTTCGAGATCCTCGAGGAGGGCCAGGGCTTCGGCGTCAGCCAGTTCATGGAGAGCGCCCGCTATCAGCAGGCCCTGGAGGGAGAGCTGGCGCGCTCCATCATGTCCATGGGCGCGGTCGCCCAGGCCCGGGTCCATCTGGCAATGCCGGAGGAATCGGTCTTCGTTCGCGACCGCGAGGATCCCAAGGCCTCCGTGGTCCTGCAGGTCGATTCGCGCCGCAGCCTCGGCGAAGAGCAGGTTGCCGCAGTGACCAACCTGGTCGCCTCCTCCATCCCCAATCTGGAGCCCGACAACGTCTCGGTTGTCGACCAGAGCGGCAACCTGCTCAGCGGCCGTGAGCGCGACCCGCGCGCCGCCGCCGGCGATCGCCAGTTCGAGCAGACCCGACGCATCGAACAGGCGATGAGCAATCGCATCGAGAACATCCTGCAGCCCATGGTCGGCTCCGACGGGGTGCGCGCCCAGGTCACCGCCGAACTCGACTTCAGCGAGATGGAGCAGACCGAGGAGCGCTTCAACCCGGACACCACCGCCATCCGCTCCGAGCAGCAGCTGCGCGAGGAGGACACCGGGATCGGCGAGGGCGGCATCCCCGGTTCCCTGTCCAACGAACCGCCGGGATCCGCCCAGGCGCCGGAGCTGGTGGATCCCACCGGTGCCGGCGGTCCCGAACAGCGCCGTCAGTTGCGCGAAGAGTCGGTGATCAACTACGAGATCGACCGCACGATCACCCACAGTCGAGTGCCGGCCGGCGCCCTCAAGCGGTTGTCGGTGGCCGTGGTGGTGGACCACGAGCGCACCACCAATGAAGAGGGCGAGGAGGTCAAGGTCCCGCGCACGGATGAAGACATCCAGCGCATGACCGAACTGGTCGAGGACGCGGTGGGCTACGACCCGCGCCGCGGCGACTCGGTGAACGTGGTCAGCTCTTCCTTCGTCATCGACGACCCGCTGCCCGAAGAGCCGTGGTGGAAGCAGCCGCAGGTCTGGGACATCGCCAAGCAGGTCCTCGGCGCGTTGCTCATCATCTTCCTCATCCTCGGGGTGCTGCGGCCGGTGCTGCGCAACCTGGCGCAGCCGCCGAAGATGGAGGACGAGGACGAGGACGAAGCCCTCACCGAGCTGGAGCGCCAGAAGGCGCAGATGCAGGAAGAGCTCGAACGCGAGATCCAGGTGGCCGACTACGAGACCAACCTGCAGACCGCCAAGACCCTGGCGCGCCAGGATCCGAAGCGGGTCGCGCAGGTGGTTCGTTCCTGGATCGGAACCGAAGAACCGTGATCCCGGAGGTGTGCCGTGGGTGAAGAGGCCCTTCAGCAGGACGTCAAGACCGAGCTGCCGAATCGCAAGAAGGCGATGTCGGGGGTGGAGCGGGCGGCGGTCCTCCTGCTCTCCGTCGGTGAGCAGGACGCCGCCGAGGTGATGAAGCACCTCGGCCCGAAGGAGGTCCAGGCACTGGGCCAGACCATGGCCCAGATGGGCAACATCACCCGCGAGCAGGTCAGCGACGTCCTCTCCGAGTTCTGCGACACCGTGGACAGCCAGACCGCCCTGGGCGTCGAGGCCGAGGACTACATCCGCAACGTGCTGGTCAAGGCGCTGGGCGAGGACAAGGCCGACTCGCTGGTGGACCGCATCCTGCTCGGCAAGGGCTCCAAGGGGCTGGAGTCCCTGCGCTGGATGGAGCCGCGCGCCGTGGCCGAGATGATCCGGGTGGAGCATCCGCAGATCATCGCCATCGTCCTCTCCTTCCTGGAGGACGACAACTCCGCCGAGGTGCTGTCCATGCTGCCCGAGCAGGTGCGCACCGACGTCACCCTGCGTATCGCCACCCTGGACGGCATCCAGCCCAACGCCCTGCACGAGCTCGACGAGATCTTCGAGCGCCAGTTCGCCGGCGGCTCCACTTCCAACCTCAAGTCGGCCAACCTGGGCGGCGTGAAGAAGGCCGCCGACATCCTCAACTTCGTCGACTCCAGCGTCGAGACCGGCGTGCTCGACAACATCAACGACGTCGATCCGGAGCTGGCGCAGACCATCCAGGACCTGATGTTCGTGTTCGACAACCTGGCCGATATCGACGACCGCTCCATCCAGGCGCTGCTGCGCGAGGTGCCGTCCGACAGCCTGATCACCGCGCTCAAGGGCTCCGACGACGCGGTTCAGGAGAAGGTCTTCAAGAACATGTCCAAGCGCGCCGGCGAGATGCTCAAGGACGACCTCGAGGCCAAGGGCCCGGTGCGCCTCTCCGACGTGGAGACGGCGCAGAAGGAGATCCTGTCGGTGGCGCGGCGCATGGCCGAGGCCGGCGACATCTCGCTGGGGGGCAAGGGCGACCAGTATGTCTAGTATCATCCGGGGCGACGAGGCCGGCGAGGTTCAGCGCTGGCAGTTCCCGGAGATGGGTGACCCCGCCCGCAGGCAGGTGGAAGAGCCCGAAGAGGAGCCGGAGCCGGAAGAGCCCGAGCCCGAGCCGGACCCCTGGCCGACGACTGAGGAGCTGGAGGCCATCAAGGAGGAGGCCCGCCTCCAGGGCTACCAGGCCGGCTTCGACGAGGGGCGCGCCGCCGGTGAGGCTGAAGGGCGTGAGGCCGGCCATGCCGCCGGTCTCGAGGCCGGCCATGCCGAGGGGCACGCTGCCGGGCTCGAGGCGGGACGTACGGAGGCGGAAGAGGAGCGGCAGGCGCTGGCCGCCCGGGCCGAAGCGCTTGCCGCCATCCTCGAGACGCTGGCCCACCCGCTGGAGCAGCTCGACGAGATGGTGGAGGAGCAGTTGCTGGCGGTGATCAACGCCGCGGCCCGGCAGCTGGTGCGCCGCGAGCTCCACACCCGCCCCGACGAGATCGTCGCCGTGGTCCGCGAGGCGGTGGCCGAGCTCCCCGCGCGCACCGTGGAATACGACTTGCATCTTCATCCGGAGGACGCCGTGATCGTCCGCGAGGCCCTGGGCCTCACGGACGACGACGATCGCAGCTGGCGCCTGGTGGAGGATCCCGGCCTGACCCGGGGCGGCTGCCGGGTGAACAGCGACTTTACCACGGTGGATGCCACCCTGGAGCGGCGCCTGGCGGCGCTGAGCGCGCGACTGCTGGGCGGGGAGCGAGGCGATGAATCCGAGTCCGGCAGCGACACCTGATCGACGGCCCTACTGGCGCCACCGCCTGGAGCGGGCCGGGCGTCGACTCGAGCTGGAGCCCGTGCACAGTGTTGCCGAGGGAACCCTGGTACGCATGGTCGGCCTGACCATGGAGGCGGTGGGGTGTCGGGCCGCCACCGGGGCCCAGTGCATGGTGCGCAATCCCGACGGCAGCGAGATCGAGGCGGAGGTGGTCGGCTTCGATGGCGAGCGGATCTTCCTGATGCCCACCTCCGAGATGCGCACCGTGGTCCCCAACGCCCGGGTCGTCCCCACCGGCCATATCCTGGAGGCGCCGGTGGGCGACGGCCTGCTGGGCCGGGTCATCGACGGGGCCGGCATCCCGCTGGACGGCAAGGGGCGGCTGGATGTCCACGATCGCACCCCGCTGACCGCCCAGGCGGTGAATCCCATGGAGCGCGCCCCGGTGCGCGAGCCGCTGGATGTCGGCGTGCGCGCCATCAACGCCCTGCTCGCCGTGGGGCGCGGGCAGCGCATGGGCCTGTTCGCCGGCTCCGGGGTCGGCAAGAGCGTGCTGCTCGGCATGATGACCCGTTTCACCAACGCCGACGTGGTGGTGGTCGGGCTCATCGGCGAGCGTGGCCGCGAGGTCAAGGACTTCATCGAGAACATCCTCGGCGAGGCCGGCCGCGAGCGCGCCGTTGTGGTCGCCGCCCCGGCCGACGCCACCCCGGTGATGCGCCTCCACGGTGCCGCCCAGGCCCACTCCATCGCCGAATACTTCCGTGATCAGGGGCGCAACGTCCTGCTGCTGATGGACTCCCTGACCCGCTATGCCCAGGCCCAGCGCGAGATCGCCCTGGCCGTGGGCGAGCCGCCGGCGACCAAGGGCTATCCGCCGTCGGTCTTCGCCAAGCTCCCCGGGCTGGTGGAGCGTTCCGGCAATGGTCGCGAGGGGGGCGGCTCCATCACCGCCTTCTACACCGTGCTGACCGAGGGGGACGACCAGCAGGACCCCATCGCCGACGCCTCCCGCGCCATCCTCGATGGCCACATCGTCCTCTCCCGGCGGTTGGCCGAGGGCGGCCAGTATCCGGCCATCGATGTCGAGGCCTCCATCAGCCGCGTGATGCCGGACATCGCCGACACCGGCCACCAGGAGGCGGCGCGCCGCTTCAAACAGGTGCTGTCGCGCTACGAACAGAACCGCGACCTCATCAGCATCGGCGCCTACAACCGCGGCTCCGATCCGAACATCGACCAGGCCATCGACATGCAGCCCCGGCTCCGGGCCTTCCTCTCCCAGGGGATGGACGAGCCCGCCGACCTGGCGAGCAGCATCGAACAGCTCCAGCAGCTCTTTCCCGGCGAGGGCCGGAGCCGGAAACAGGCGGAGGAGGCGTAGCCCCGCATGGAACGGAGCAAGCGTATTCAACCCCTGGTGCGTCTGGCCGGCAACCGCGAGGAGCAGGCCGCCCAGGCCCTGGCACAGGCCCAGGAGAACCTGGCCAACCAGGAGGCCAAGCTCGAGAACCTCGACAACTATCGCGGTGAATACCGCCAGGTGGTCAGTGCCGCCGGGGGGCAGGGTGTCAACGGCCGCCAGGTGCGCGGCTTCCACAGCTTCCTCGGCCAGCTCGACCAGGCCGTCGAAGGCCAGCGGCAGATGATCGAACGCGCCCGCATGGAGGTGGAGCAGCGCCGTCAGGAGTGGCTGGCCGCCCGGGTCGAGTGTCAGCGCATGGATCTGGTCATCGAGCGCTTCCAGGAAGAGGAGGCGCAGCACGAGGCACGGCGGGAGCAGAAGGTCATGGACGAGTTCGCCGGGCAGGCGGCCCTGCGCAACGGCAATAACGGCAACGCCTGATCCCTCCCTCGGCGTGGTGCCGTGCGGTGGCGCGTCCGGGCGAGAGGGTTCGCGTCCGAGTGCGGGGGTCTCGCGCCCGGGGGG
>CAZGJO010000073.1:0-9227 GCA_964525685.1 uncultured Ectothiorhodospiraceae bacterium
CGGCTCGAATTCGCCGCCGATGCCCATGGCCAGCCGTGTGTCGATGCCGTCGATGGCGCGTGTGCAGACGAGATCGTAGAAGGGGGCGAGGCGCCAGCGGTTGCTCTCCGGCTCCACTTGGTAGATGGCCAGGTTCTTGGCGTGGCCGTCGGCGTTGCCGGCGAGGACGTTGAAGACGAGCCATTGCAGCAGGGCGCGCAGATCGGTGATCGGCTCCTCGCTGACTTCCCGGATCAGGTGGGCGCAGTCGGCGAAGCTCGGGCCACCCTCCATTTCGTACTTGCCCCGGTAGCGCTCCGGGCCCAGGGCCTGAAAGAGGTCTTCCTGATGGAGTCGGTGGAGTGACCCGTCCGGTTCCCGGTAGCGATCGAAGCGGCGGACGACCAGGAAGTGTTCGTCGCCGCTGCGTTCCAGGACGGTTTCAGGGACCGGCAGGTTCGTCGCCCGCGCCAGCCGGTTCATGAAGGCCTCGTTCACGGGGACGTCGGCGAATTCGTCCACCTGGAACTTGAGGATGTGGCTCGACGCGGCGGCCCCGGTGGGCAGGGCGTAGCGCCCTTGTTCCCGGAGCACGGGGCATTTGTCCTGGGCGCCCGCCAGGGATAGGCGCGGCTGCGGTTCATCGCGCTGAGGCAGGTAGGCGCCGCGGCCGTGCTGGAGAACGAGGCGGTGCAGTGCTTCGTCGGTGAGAGGCGTGTAGCCGGCGGACAGCCGGGGCTCCGCTTCCACCGGCAGGATCGACAGGGCGCCGGCGCAGTCACCGCCGAATTCGCGCAGCAGGACAAAGTCGTTGTCCGAGAGGCGGCGGGCGCGGAGCAGGCGTTCACGGGCGCCGCCCTCGGGCAGCAGGTTGGAGAAGAAGGCGTGGGCGGAGACCTCTTCCGGGGGGAAGGGCGCGGGACGAAGGGGCAGGCGCAGGGAGAGGCGGAAGCCGTCTTCCAGCCAGGCCTCGTCGTAACGGAACCCCATGCGGTTGTGGGCGTCGCGCCACAGGTAACCGACCAGGCGATCCGCGTGCCAGACATTGAGGCTGTCGGGGTCAATCACCGGAAGGCTCCGTGGACTGGTCGACGAGCTTCTGGACGCGTTCGGCCGTACCGCGCGGCACGATGACCAATTCGAGACCGAGCAGACGGAGGGTTTCCAGGGTCTTGCCCAGCTGAGCGGTGGCCTTGCCGCGCTCCAGCTCGGAGAGAAAGCGGATGCCGGTGCCACTGACGCTGGCCGTCTCTTCCAGGGTGAGATGCTGGGCCTTGCGATGGGCGCGCGCCAGCGATCCCAGCTCTGCAGGGCTGCGGACGATGCCGTAGTGGCGCGGGTTGGTTTTACCGATCGGGATCAATTCTTGGCCTCGGCTGATGCTGTTGGCGTTTTTTACCATCCGGTACAATCCTAGCTTCGTGGTGACGGATTGCAAATTCTGTTACCGATCGGTAAAAGAAAAAGGGGACAGTCCCCTTTTCAGCGCACTGGCTAATTTTCATCCATTTACGCCCCGTTCCCCGCCACCCGCCGACAAAAAGGCGCTAGAATCCCGCCTCAACAGTGCGTCCCGAAGGATCGCCCGCATGAACCAGTTCAGCCAGAGCCGCGCCGTGCCCCATCCCGGGGAGCAGCTGCAGGCCGAGATCGAGGACCTCGGGATCTCCATCCGCGCCTTTGCCCGCGCCCTCGATGTGCCCCACAACCGCCTCACGGCGATCCTCAGCGGCGAGCGCGCCATCACCGCCGATACCGCGCTGCGTCTTTCCGTCTGCCTCGGCACCCCGGCGGAGATGTGGCTCGATCTGCAGAAGCAGTGGGAGCTGGAACAGGCCCGCGCGACCCTCGGCGACACCCTCTTCGAGCGCGTCACGCCCCTCTGAAAAATGGGGACAGTCCCCTTTTCGAAAAAAGGGGACTGTCCCCATTTTTTGCGCCTACAATTCTTGCCTCTTCCTTCAAATAGTCTAGAATGCTAGGCATGAAAGAAGACGTGGAAGCGGCTCTCGCGCAGGCCACCACCACCATCGGCGCGCATTTGCGTGAGGGCCGCAAGCGGCGCTTTCCGGGCGATACCCAGGATGACTTCGCCCGTCGGGTCGGTGTGTCGCGCTATACCTACCAGAAGATGGAGCGGGGAGAGCCGGGCGTTGCCATGGGCAGTTATCTGCGGGCAGCCGAGCTCCTCGGGGTCCTCGACGCGGTGGCCGCTGCCTTCCAGCCGCCGGCGCCGTCCCTGTTCGAACGGAGTCTGGACTGATGCCCTCGAACCGCCTGGCGGAGTACACGGTCTGGGTCGCCCTGGCCGATGGCACGCCGGAGCCGGTGGCGGACTACCGTCTGGAGACGGACCACCGCGGGCGCCATCGCGCCTCCGCGCTGCGTTATCGGAGCAGCTGGCTGGAGCATCCCCGGCGCTACGCGCTGAACCCGGTCCATGCCCCGCTGACGCCGGAGCCGATGGAGTGGACCACCAACGACATCCCGGCGGTACTCGACGAGGTCCTGCCCGGGCGCTGGGAACGCGCCGTGCAGCGCCGTTTTCGGGGAGAGCGCCACGATGTGGATGATCTCCACGCCGTGCTCTCGGTCGAACGGGAGATGTGGCGGGTCGGTGCCTTGGAGATCCTGCCGGCGGGAACCGAGCCGCCGCCGCTGACGTCACCGCTGACCTTCGCGGATATCGACGAGCTGGCGGAGGAGGTCGAACGGACCGATCGCCACCCTTCGTCGACGGTCCAGGCTTTGTTGCGGATCCAGGCCGGATCATCCGTCGGCGGCGCGCGCCCGAAGGTCCTGGTGCGGGAGGCGGCCGACGGGACGGACTGGCTGGTCAAGCTCCCGCGCCAGGGCGATCCCTTCGATCACGTGCGCCTGGAGGCCGCCTGTCTGACCCTGGCCGAGGCCGCCGGGATCCCGGTTCCGGCGCATGCCCTGGTGGAGGCCGGCCGAGCCACGGGCCTGGCCGTGTGCCGTTTCGATGTGGCGTCCGCCGGGGGACGGCTCGGGTTGGTCTCGGCCAATGCCCTGCTGAAGGACCCGCAAACACAGGCCGACCCACTCCACCGGGGGTACGACGACCTGGCGACGCTGGTCCGCCGCCACAGTGTCCGGCCGCGCGCGGATCTGATCCAGCTCTACGCCCAGATGCTCTTCAACCAGGCGATCAACAACCGCGACGACCACCTGCGCAATTTCTCCTTCCTGCATCTGGAGGGGGATGCGGCCGGCTGGGTGCTGAGCCCGGCCTATGATCTGGTCCCGGACGAGGCGCTGGGGGTCTATTCCCAACTCGGACTGGGGCATTCCGCCCTGCTGCCGAGGCCGGGAACCGACGAGGCCATGGCGGCGGCCGAGCTGTTCCAGCTGACCCCCGTCGAGGCGCGAACCGTCAACGACCGGCTGCTGGCCGCCCTGGAAGAGCGGAAGGCCATTGCCGACTCACTGGGATTGTCAGAGCGTGAGCGCCACCTCTTCCTGCGCTGAGGAAAGATGGGGCGAAAAAATGGGGACAGTCCCCTTTTCCGCACGGAAAAGGGGACTGTCCCCATTTTTTCGCCCCATTTTCTAGAACACGATGCCGACCACGTCCCGGAAGTGCTTGGCGAAGTGCACGGTGAGGCCTTCGCGGAGGTAGTCGGGGAGTTCGTCGTGGTCGCGGCGGTTGCCTTCGGGGAGGATGAGTTCGTGGATCCGGGCGCGGCGGGCGGCGATGACCTTTTCGCGGATCCCGCCCACGGGGTAGATGTGGCCGCCGAGGGTCATTTCGCCGGTCATGGCCAGGGGGCGCTTCACGGCCTCGCCGCGCGCCAGGGAGAGCAGGGCGGTGGCCATGGTGATGCCGGCGCTGGGGCCGTCCTTGGGGGTGGCGCCCTCCGGGACGTGCAGGTGGATGTAGGACTTGTCGAAGTAGGCCGGGTCGCCCTTGAACGCCTTGAGGTTGGCGGCGATGTAGCTGTGGGCGATGTCGGCGGATTCCTGCATGACCTCGCCGAGCTGGCCGGTGAGCTTGAAGCCGCGCTGCTCGGTGTGGATCCGCGCGGCCTCCACCGGCAGGGTGGTGCCGCCCATGGCGGTCCAGGCCAGGCCGGTGACGACGCCGACGCCGGTGAGCAGCCGTTCGCGCTGGAACGACGGCGGCCCCAGGTACTTCTCCACCTGCTTGACGTTGAGCCGGATGGGGCCGGTCTCGCCCTCGTCGCGCTCCAGCAGCTCCACGGCGGCCTTGCGCACCAGCCGGCCGAGCTGTTTCTCCAGGCTGCGCACCCCGGCCTCGCGGGCGTAGCCCTCGATGACGTGGCGCAGGGCGGCGTCGGTGAGCGGTAGCTGACCTTTCTTCAGTCCGGCGCGCTTGAGCTGGCGCGGCCACAGGTGGTGCTTGGCGATGGCCAGCTTCTCGTCGGTGATGTAGCCGGACAGGCGGATGGTCTCCATGCGGTCGAGCAGCGGCCCCGGCACGGTGTCGAGCTGGTTGGCGGTGCAGATGAAGACGCACTTGGAGAGGTCGAAGCGCACGTCCAGGTAGTGGTCGAGGAATTCGCTGTTCTGCTCCGGGTCGAGGACCTCCAGCAGGGCCGAGGCGGGATCGCCCTGGAAGGAGATCCCGAGCTTGTCCAGCTCATCGAGCATGATCACCGGGTTGTCGGTCTGGACGTCCTTCAGTGCCTGGATGAGCTTGCCCGGCATGGCGCCGACGTAGGTGCGCCGGTGGCCCTTGATCTCGGCCTCGTCGCGCATGCCGCCCAGGGAGAAGCGGTAGAATTCGCGCCCCACAGCCTCGGCCACGGAGCGGCCGATGGAGGTCTTGCCGACCCCCGGCGGGCCCACCAGCAGCAGGATGGAGCCGCCGATGTCGCCGCGCAGGGCGCCGACGGCGAGGAATTCGATGATCCGGTCCTTCACGTCGTCGAGGCCGTCGTGGTCGCGGTCGAGGATTCGGCGCGCCCGCGAGATGTCCAGCTGGTCGTCGGAGTGCAGGCCCCACGGCAGGCTGGTGATCCAGTCCAGGTAGTTGCGGGTGACGCCGTACTCCGGCGAGCCGGTCTCCAGCATCTCCAGCTTCTGCAGCTCCTCGTCAATGCGCGCCTGCGCCGCCTCGGGGACGGTAAGCGGCTCCAGCCGCTCGCGGAAACGCTCGACGTCGGCGGTGCGATCGTCCTTGGCGATGCCGAGCTCCTTCTGGATCGCCTTGAGCTGCTCGCGCAGGAAGAACTGGCGCTGCTGCTCGTTCATGCGCTGTTCCACCTGCTCGTGGATCTGCGCCTGCAGCCGGGCCACCTCGACCTCCTTCTTCACCAGCACCAGCACCCGCTCCATGCGCTTGCGCAGGTTGAAGGTGGCCAGCACCTCCTGCAGGTCCTCGCGCTCGGCGGTGGTCAGCGCGGCGGCGAAGTCGGCCAGCGGCGACGGCTCGTTGGGGCTGAAGCGGTTGAGAAAAAAGCGCAGCTCCTCGCTGTAGAGCGGGTTCAGCGGGGTGAGCTCCTTGAGGGAGTTGATGATGGCGACGGCGTAGGCGCGCAGTTCGTCGGTCTCGCCGGCGGCCGGCTGCTCGCTGGGGTACTCCACCTCCACCTCGAACGGCGGCTCGCGGGAGATCCAGCGGCGGATGCGAAAGCGCTGCAGGCCCTCGGCGATGAACTGGATCTTGCCGGAATGGCGCGCCGCCTGGTGGATCCGCACCAGGCTGCCGGTGGTGTAGCAGTCGTCCGGCGTGGCGTCGTGGGGATCCTCGGCGTCGGTGAGCACCAGCCCGAGCATGCGGTGGGGCGAGTCCCCGGCCTTGTGCAGGGTCTCCAGCCAGTCCGCCTCGTCCACCACCAGCGGCATGGTCTGCGCCGGGAAGAAGGGGCGCTCCGGCAGCGGCAGCAGGAAGATCCGCGACGGCCGCACGTTGGCCGCCACCTCCAGCGCCTGGCCGTTGGTCTCTTCGTCGTCCTCGGGGAGGATCAGCTCCGGCTCGTCGTCGTCGTACTCTTCGAATCCGGAATCGTTGTCCTGGTTCATGGTGCGCCTGTTTGCGGAAGCTGGATCAGGGATGATGGTGGCGGGCGGGCGCGGCTTCAACCCCCGATGCGTCGACACGTGTGCGCGTCTGGCCGATAATCGGCCCCGGAACGGAAAGGCAAGGAAAAGAGCATGCGGCTATCCGAGCGCAATCGGGCGATCATCCGCGATACCGTCCACGAGGTGGTGGGCGGCGAGGCGGAAGTCCACCTGTTCGGCTCGCGCACCGACGACACCGGCCGCGGGGGCGATATCGATCTCCTGATCACCTCGGATACCCCGGTGGACGAGCGCGAGCGCAAGGCGCTGCGCGTTGTGGCGCGCCTGCAGCGGCGTCTCGGCGATCAGCCCATCGACGTGCTGATCGTCGATCCGGATACGCCGCTTCAGCCGATCCACCATGAGGCGATGCGTACGGGGGTGCGACTGTGAACGGCGAGCATCTTCTTCCGGTGGACCGCTTCCTCCATACCCTCGGTATCGTGCAGCGGGAGGGGCGTCACCTGGCCTGGAGCCGGGAGCGCCTGTTCAACGAGCCCGTGGATACCGACTGGGTGCGCGCGCTGGAATCCCGGCCGGAGCTGGCCGAGCGGGTGGAGGCCTTTGTCTCGCGCTACGGTCGCATGCAGGACACCATGGCCGACAAGCTGATCCCACGTTGGCTCACGGCACTGGCCGAGGCGCCCGGCAGTCAGATCGAGAACCTCAACCGGGCCGAGCGCCTCGGTGTGATCGAGGATGTCGATGGATGGCTGGAGGCTCGGGGCCTGCGCAACGCGCTGGTGCACGAATACATGGAGGATCCGGCGGCCTTTGCCCGCGATCTCCGGCTTGCGCGCGATTACAGCCGGATGCTGTTGGCCACCTACAATCGTGTGCGTGATTTTGCGGTACACCGCATGGAGCTGACGGAGGGTCTGCCGGAGCCGCTGGAGTGGCCGGAAGGCTGACCCCCGGCGCGCCCGGCCGAACGGCTCACCGGTCCGGCCGCTTCAACCCCACTCCCGCCGAAGCCGCTCCCGGTTCATCGCCAGCCACTGCAGGCCGATGATGGGTGCGGCGGAGTCGATGCGCCCGGCGGCCATCAGTTCCCACGCCTCGTCGAAGGAGGCGGTGAACACGCGGATGTCCTCGTGCTCGGCGTCGAGGCCGTGGATGCCGCCGACGCCGCTGCTCTCCACCTCGCCACAGTAGATCCGGATCCCCTCGGAGTTGCCGCCGGGGCTGACGTAGTAGTCCTGGACGAATTCCATCCGCCCGGGCCGGATCCCCGCCTCTTCCTCGGCCTCGCGCCGCGCCACCGCCTCGGCCGCCTCGCCGGCCTCCACCATCCCCGCGACGAATTCCACCAGCCACGGCCCGCGCGGATCCTCCAGGGCGCCGATGCGGAACTGTTCGATGAGCACCACGCGGTCGTTGACCGGGTCGTACGGCACCAGCACCACGGCGTTGCCGCGCTCGAAGCGCTCGCGCCGCATGGTGTCGCTCCAGCCGCCGCCGAACAGGCGATGGCGCAGGGTGTAGCGGCTCAGTTTGAAGAAGCCGTCGAACAGTGTCTCGCGTTCGTGGATCTCGACGTCGTCGGGGCCGAGGCGGGGTTCTTTTTCGTCCATGGGGGCTCCTCTGGTTCGGCTCGGTGGTGTTCGGTTCGGTGAGCGCGGGCGGGCCGGCGCCCGGCTCAGGGGCCGACGCCGTGGCGCGCCAGGGCCCACTCCACATGCTCACGGACCAGCGCCTCCGGGTGGTCCCGCCGCTGCCGCAGGGCCTCGGTGACCTCCGGCATGCCGGGGGCATTGCCCAGGGCCACGGCGATGTTGCGCAGCCAGCGGACGTGGCCGATCCGGCGGATGGCGCTGCCGGCGGTGCGCGCCAGGAAGGTCTCTTCGTCCCACAGGAACAGCTCCACCAGGCGGGCGGCGTCGAGCCCCTGGCGCGGCATGAAATCGGCCTCGGCGGTGGCGCCGGCGAAGCGGTTCCAGGGGCAGACCAGCAGGCAGTCGTCGCAGCCGTAGATCCGGTTGCCCATGGGCGGCCGCAGCGCTTCCGGGATGGGGCCGGGATGTTCGATGGTGAGGTAGCTGATGCAGCGCCGCGCGTCCAGTTCGTACGGCGCGGTGATGGCGCCGGTGGGGCAGATGTCGAGACACTCCGTGCACTGGCCGCAGTGGTTCGCCTCGGGCAGGTCCGTCGGCAGCGGCAGGTCGGTGTAGATCTCGCCCAGGAAGAACCAGTTGCCGGCGTCGCGCGCCACCAGGTTGGTGTGCTTGCCCTGCCAGCCGAGGCCGGCCTTCTGCGCCAGCGGCTTCTCCAGGACCGGCGCGGAGTCGGTGAAGACGCGGTAGCCGAAGGGGCCGACGGCGGCCTCGATGCGCTCGGCGAGCTGCTGCAGGCGGCGGCGGAGGAGCTTGTGGTAGTCGCGGCCGAGGGCGTAGCGGCTGATGTAGGCGCGCTCGCCGTCACCGAGGATGGCCCAGGGATCGGCGGCCGGCTCGGGGAGGTAGTCCATGCGGGCGCTGATGATCCGGCGGGTGCCGGGGACCAGTTCCTCGGGGCGGCTGCGCAGGGTGCCGTGGCGGGCCATCCAGGCCATTTCGCCGTGGCGGCCGTCTTCCAGCCAGTTCAAGAGTTGCGCCTCGTGGCCGCTAAGGTCGGTGTCGGTAATGCCGATGGACTGAAAGCCGAGTTCGTGCCCCCAGCGGCGGATGGCGTCGGCCAGCTCGGGGGTGACGTGGTCGGGGGCGTTGTCGGCCCGGCGGCGGGGTTGTTCCACACTCATTGCGAAAAACTATCACAAGATGCCCATGAAGCCACGACCCTATGATCTCTGGCGCGCCGCCCAGGTGCGCGAATTCGACCGCATCGCTATCGAGGAGATGGGGATCCCGGGCGCGCAGTTGATGGCGCGCGCCGGTCAGGCCGCCTTCACCGCCCTGACCGACCGCTGGCCGAAGGCGCGGCGGCTGGCGGTGCTCTGCGGCACCGGCAACAACGGCGGCGACGGCTATGTCATCGCCCGGCTGGCGCAGGAGGGCGGGCTGGAGGTGACCCTCTTCCAGGTCGGTGATGCCGACAAGCTGGCCGGCGATGCGCTCACTGCCGCCCACGCGGCGAAGAAGGTCGGCTTGAAACCGGTGCCCTACGAGGGGCAGGACCTGGGCGACTTCGATGTGCTGGTGGATGCGCTCCTCGGGACCGGGCTCCAGGGCGAGGTGGGCGGCCAGTACCGCGCCGCCATCGAGGCG
>CAZGJO010000074.1:0-9052 GCA_964525685.1 uncultured Ectothiorhodospiraceae bacterium
CCTGGCGCAGACCGGCCTGCCCGGCTACTGCCTGGAGCTGGAGGTCACCGAGGAGTCGTGGCTGAACAACCTCGACCGCTCCATCCACACCCTCCACGCCCTGCGCCAGCGCGGCCTGCGCGTGGCGGTGGACGACTTCGGCACCGGCTACTCCTCGCTGCAGTACCTCAAGCGCCTGCCGCTGGACGTTCTCAAGGTGGATCGCTCCTTCATCGACGACATCCCCCACGACCCCAACGACGTCGCCATCACCCGCGCCATCATCGCCATGAGCCGGTCCCTGGGACTCGAGGTGGTGGCCGAGGGCGTGGAGACCGAGGCCCAGACCGCATTCCTCTGTGAAGAGGGCTGCCGCATCGGCCAGGGCTTCCTCTACGCCCGGCCGATGCCGGCCGACGAACTGACGGCCCTGCTCGCCGCCGGGGAACCGCTGGCCACATGCCCCACCCGCTAGCACCGCCGCCCCCCTTTCTTGTATCCTTTCCCGCTCACTACGGTCCGGAGGGGACAGTGCAATGGAGCCGGAAACAGTCAAAGAACGCATCGAGGCGGGGATCCCGGGCTGCGAGGCCCGGGTGAATGGTGACGGCAGCATGTTCGACGCCGTGGTCATCAGCCCCGAATTCGCCGGTCTGACACCGGTGAAGAAGCAGAAGATGGTCTACGCCACGGTCAACGACGCCATCACCAGCGGCGCGATCCACGCCCTGACCATCAAGGCGTACACCCCGGAGGAGTGGGAGCGAGCCAGCAAACTCCAGGTGACCGCCGGCTGACCCCATGGACAAACTGGTCATCACCGGCGACGGCCCCATCGAGGGCGCGGTCCGCATCTCCGGGGCGAAGAACGCGGCCCTGCCCATCCTCGCCGCCACGCTGCTGGCCGACGAACCGGTGACGGTCTGCAACGTCCCCCACCTCCACGACGTCACCACGACCCTCGGACTGCTGGGCCATCTGGGCGTCGGTCTGGTGGTGGACGAACGGCTCAACATCGAGGCGGACGCCACCGCCCTGACCGGCTACTGCGCGCCGTACCAGCTGGTGAAGACCATGCGCGCCTCCATCCTGGTCCTCGGCCCGCTGCTGGCGCGCCACGGCCAGGCCGAGGTGAGCCTGCCCGGCGGCTGCGCCATCGGCAGCCGGCCGGTGGACATCCACCTGGAGGGGCTGCGCGCCATGGGCGCCGACATCCAGGTGGCCAACGGCTACATCCACGCCACCACCCCCGATGACGGCCTCCACGGCGCCACCATCGTCATGGATGTGGTCACCGTGACCGGGACCGAAAACCTGATGATGGCGGCGACCCTGGCGCGCGGGACCACCATCCTGGAGAACGCCGCGCGCGAACCGGAGGTGGAGGACCTGGCCGACTGCCTCAACGCCATGGGCGCGAAGGTCAGTGGCGCCGGCACCTCCACCGTCACCATCGAGGGCGTCGAGCGGCTCCACGGTACCACCCACTGCGTGCTGCCGGACCGCATCGAGACCGGCACCTATCTGGTGGCGGCGGCCATCACCGGTGGCCGCATCCGGGTCCGCAACACCCGGCCCGATATCCTCGACGCCGTCATCGGCAAGCTGCGCGAGGCCGGCGCCACGGTGGAGTGCGGCGCGGACTGGATCGAGCTGGACATGGGCGGTCGGCGACCCAAGGCGGTGTCGTTCCATACCGCCCCGTACCCGGCCTTTCCCACCGACATGCAGGCGCAGTTCTCGGCTCTCAACGCCATCGCCGAGGGCTCGGCGGTGGTCACCGAGACGGTCTTCGAGAACCGCTTCATGCACGTGCAGGAGCTCCAGCGCATGGGCGCGGACATCCGCATCGAGGGCAACACCGCCTTCATTACCGGCGTCGAGCGGCTGACCGGCGCACCGGTCATGGCCACCGACCTGCGCGCCTCGGCCAGCATGGTGCTGGCCGGGCTGGTGGCCGACGGCCACACGCTGGTGGATCGCATCTACCACATCGATCGCGGCTACGAGTGCATCGAGGAGAAGCTGGCCAGCCTCGGCGCCCGCATTCGCCGCGTCACCGAACAGGATCTGGAAAAGATGGACCTGGGCTACTAGGTCCGCAACGAGGCAAACGATGACACGACCCATCACCCTGGCCCTTTCCAAGGGCCGGATCTTCGAAGAGACCCTGCCGTTGCTTCGCCACGCCGGCATCGAGCCGGCGGAGGACCCCGAGTCCAGCCGCAAACTGGTGCTGGAGACCAACCGCCCCGACCTGCGGCTGGTCATCGTGCGCGCCTCCGACGTGCCCACCTACGTGGAGCACGGCGCCGCCGACATCGGCGTGGCCGGCAAGGACGTGCTCATGGAGCACGGCGGGCAGGGCCTCTACGAACCACTGGATCTCGGCATCGCCCGCTGCCGGCTGATGGTCGCCGGCCGCGTCGGCGGCGGCGAGCCGACCGGGCGGCGGCGCATCGCCACCAAGTACGTGAACACCGCGCGGCGGTTCTACGCGGAGCGCGGCGAGCAGGTGGAGATCATCAAGCTCTACGGCTCCATGGAGCTGGCCCCGCTGATGGGGCTGGCCGACGCCATCGTGGACGTGGTCGACACCGGCAACACGCTGCGCGCCAACGGCCTCGAGCCCCAGGAGCACATCGCCGACGTCAGCTCCCGGCTCATCGTCAACAAGGTGGCCATGAAGCTGCGCCACGCCGAACTGCGCGCCTTCGTCGCCAACATGGAGGCGGCCCTGGCCGCCGGGGAGGTCGGCTGATGGTGGATATCACCCGCCTGACCACCGACCAGGACGACTTCCGCCCCCGCCTCGACGCCCTGCTGGCCTGGGAAGAGGGCGCCGGGGAAGAGGTGGAGCGGACCGTGCGCACCATCCTCGACGAGGTCCGCCACGAGGGCGACGCGGCGGTGCTGCGCCACACCAACCACCTGGACCGGCGCGACGCCGCCGCCATGGCCGAGCTGGAGCTGCCCGCCGGGCGCCTGACCGCCGCCCGCGACGGTCTGCCGGCGGAACAGCGCCGTGCCCTGGAGACCGCCGCCGAGCGCATCCGCGCCTACCACGCGCACCAGAAACAGGATTCCTGGGAATACACCGAGGCCGACGGCACCCGGCTCGGCCAGCAGGTCACCGCGCTGGAGCGCGTCGGTCTGTACGTGCCCGGCGGCAAGGCCGCCTACCCCTCCTCGGTGCTGATGAACGCGGTGCCGGCGAAGGTCGCCGGCGTCGAGCAGCTGGTCATGGTGGTGCCCGCCCCCGACGGCGAGGTCAACGATCTGGTCCTGGCCGCCGCCGCCGTGGCCGGCGTCGACCGCGTCATCACCATCGGCGGCGCCCAGGCGGTGGCCGCGCTGGCCTTCGGGACCGAGACCGTCCCGGCGGTGGACAAGATCGTCGGGCCGGGGAACATCTACGTGGCCACCGCCAAGCGCATGGTCTTCGGCACCGTCGGCATCGACATGGTCGCCGGACCCTCGGAGATCCTGGTGATCAGCGACGGCGGCACCGATCCCGACTGGGTGGCCATGGATCTCTTCTCCCAGGCCGAGCACGACGAGGACGCCCAGGCCATCCTGCTCTGCCCCGACGCCGCCTTCATCGAGCGGGTGGCCGAGGCCATGGAGCGGCTGCTGGCCGACATGCCGCGCGCCGAGGTCATCCGCACCTCGCTGGCCGGTCGCGGCGCCCTGATCCATTGCCGGGATCTGGACGAGGCGGCCACCATCGCCAACCACATCGCCCCGGAACACCTGGAGCTGTCGGTGGCCGACCCCGACGCCCTGCTGCCGCGCATCCGCCACGCCGGGGCCATCTTCATGGGGCGCTACACCTCGGAGTCCATCGGCGACTACTGCGCCGGGCCCAACCACGTGCTACCGACCTCGCGCACCGCGCGTTTCTCCTCGCCGCTGGGGGTCTACGACTTCCAGAAGCGGAGCAGCCTCATCGGCTGCTCCGCCGCCGGCGCCGCCGATCTCGGGCGCACCGCCGCGGCCCTGGCCGACGGCGAAGGGCTCGCGGCCCACGCCGCCGCCGCGCGCCTGCGCATCACCGACGGCGGCGAAGGGCGCTGAGATGGCCTCGGCGAGCCGTGCCGCCGACTGGGTCCGCCCCGCCGTCCGCGCCCTGACCGCCTACCGGGTGGCCGACGCCGACGGTCTGGTGAAGCTCGACGCCATGGAGAACCCGTGGCCGTGGCCGGAGGAGCTGCACGAACCGTGGCTGGCGGCGCTGGGCGAGGTGGCGGTGAACCGCTATCCCGACGCCGCCGCCCGCGAACTCACCGAAGCCCTGCGCACCCACCTCGCCCCGCCGGCGGGGACCGGGCTGCTGCTGGGCAACGGCTCCGACGAGATCATCCAGATCATCCTCGCGGCACTGGCCGGGCCGGACCGCGCCGTGGTCACCCCGGAGCCGGGCTTCGCCATGTACCGCATCCTCGCCGAGGCGCTGGGCATCCGCTATGTCGGCGTGCCGCTGCGCGCCACCGATTTCGGCCTGGACCGCGCGGCCATGCTGGCGGCCATCGAGGAACACCGGCCGGCGGTAGTCTTCCTCGCCTACCCCAACAACCCCACCGGCAACCTGTTCGACGCCGACGATGTCGCCGCCATCCTCGACGCCGCGCCGGGGCTGGTGGTCATCGACGAGGCGTACCACGCCTTCGCCGGCCGGAGCTGGCTCGGGGCGCTGGCCGACCACCCCGATCTGGTGGTCCTGCGCACCCTCTCCAAGACCGGGCTGGCCGGGCTGCGCCTCGGCTTCGCCGTCGGCCACCCGGACTGGCTGGACGAGTTCGACAAGCTGCGGCTGCCCTACAACATCAACAGCCTCACCCAGGTCAGCGCCCGCTTCGCCCTGGAGAACTGGGCGCCCTTCGAGGCCCAGGCGGAGGCCATCCGCACCGAGCGGAGCCGGCTGTTCGAGGCGCTGCGCGCACACCCGGAACTGACCGTCCATCCCAGCGCGGCCAACTTCATCCTGTTCCGCACCCCGGCCGGGCGGGCGAGCGCCGTGTTCGCGCACCTGCGCGATCGGGGCGGGGTCCTGATCAAGGATCTCTCCGGGGCCGGTGGCGCCCTCACCGACTGCCTGCGGGTCACCGTCGGCACACCGGAGGAGAACGACCGCTTCCTGAGCGCGCTGGACGCGGCCCTCGCCGCCGCCTGACATCGACCCGCCACCCTGCGCACCCCCCCCCCGGCCGGCGGCGCGACCCCTCCATCCGGTTCAATTTTGCGAAGGTGCTTTCCCCGGGGTAGTCGACCGGCCACGGGTCGATTACGATTCGACCAGTGGAACAACAATAGGGAGGGGAAAACCTTGAGCCAGGACACGGCCACGGAAACCGGATTTCTGCAGGACATCGCCTTCTTCGGCGCGCTGGACGACGCCGAACGACGCGCACTGGAAGACATCTGTCAGCGCTACGCCCTGCCCATCGGCCAGCGCTTCATCCACGAGGGCGACACCTCGCGCGACCTCTACATCCTCCACCGCGGCGCCGTGCGCGTCCTCAAGCAGGACAACGGCGAACCGTGCGAGCTGGCCAGCCTCCGGGCCGAGGCGGTCTTCGGCGAGATGGCCCTGATCAAGGGGGAGCCGCGTTCGGCCACGGTGGAGGTGATCCAGTCGGCGGAGCTGGTGCGCATCGACGCCGACGGCTTCCACGCGCTGCTGGCGGACAACAGCCTGGTCGCCTACAAGATCGCCTTCGCCATCCTCGACCGCCTCGCCTCCCGTCAGGCCTACCTGAACCAGGAGCTGCTCGGCCTCAGTGCCCAGGCCGCCGCCCAGTGCCTGGCTCCGGAGAAGATCATCAATCTCTACAACGAGTGTCTCGAGAAGGGCGCCATCTGAGATCAGCCCTGGTCGGCGGTGGGCAACAGGTCGGCCAGGTTGCTCACCTGCGCGATGGAGATGAACTGCTCGGGGAGGTCATGGAAGGTCAGCGACTCGCCGGCCTCGCCGGCGGTGCGCAGCCACTCCAGCAGCAGTGCCAGCCCGGCACTGTCGGCGTGGGTGACCCCGTCGAGGGCGATGGAGGTGGCCGGGTGGCTCGGATGCTCCCGCGCCAGCGCCGGTACCGTGGCGTAGGTGAGCGGCCCCTCCACCCGGCAGGCGCCGTCGGCTTCGAACACCAGCCGGGCCGTCCCGGTCTCCGGCGGCGTCACCTCCGCGGCGCCCATGTCAGTCCTCACCCCCTTCATCGAAGAGGAACCGACCGATGAGCTGCTCCAGCACCATGGCCGACTGGGTGATGGTGATCTCGTCCCCGTCGTGCAGCATCTCGAACGAGCCGCCCGGGTCCAGGCTGACGTAGTTCTCGCCCAGCAGCCCGTTGGTAAAGATGCTCGCCGTGGTATCCATGGGGAACTCGTACGCCTTCTGCATGCGCAGTTCCACCCGTGCCTGGTAGCGCTCCGGATCGTAGCTGATGTCGGCCACCCGACCCACGCGCACCCCCGCGACGCGCACCGGCGCGCGGACGTTGAGGCCGCCGATGTCGTCGAAGTAGGCGACGACCTCGTAGCCCCCGTCATCGGTGTAGGTGGCCATGTTGCTCGCCTGCAGCGCGATCATCAGCAGGGCCGCCAGGCCGAGGATCACGAACAGGCCGACAGTCATCTCCATTGCTCGGGATGAGTTCATACCGTATCTCCAAACATGAGTGCGGTGAGAATGAAGTCCAGCCCCAGCACCGCCAGGGAGGTGTAGACCACCGTGCGGGTGGTGGCGCGGCTGACGCCCTCGGAGGTCGGATTCGCCGCATAGCCCTGGTAGAGGGCGATCCAGCCGGCCACCACACCGAAGACGAAGCTCTTGATGACCCCGTTCATCACGTCATCGAAGAGATCGACATTGTTGCGCATCTGGTTCCAGTACGTGCTCTCCTCCAGCCCCAGCAGCCCCACGGCCACCCCGTAGCCGCCCAGCAGGGCCACGGCACTGAAGATCAGCGCCAGCAGCGGCAGGCTGATGATGGCGGCCAGCAGGCGCGGGGTGAGGATCCGGCGCACCGGATCCACCGCCATCATCGCCATGCCGGAGAGCTGCTCGGTGGCCTTCATCAGGCCGATCTCCGCAGCCAGCGCCGAGCCGGCGCGGCCGGCGAACAGCAGCGCCCCCACCACCGGCCCCAGCTCGCGCAGCAGCGACAGGGCGATGACCGCCCCCAGGGACTGCTCGGCGCCGAAGTTGACCATGGTCGTGTAGAGCTGCAGCCCCAGCACCATGCCGACGAAGAGCCCGGAGACGATGATGATCAGCAGCGACAGCACCCCGACGTTGTAGACCTGGGCGACCACGAGCGCCGGTCGTGTGAAGAGCACCGAGACATGGCGCAGCATCACCCCCAGCAGCAGGGTCGCGCGGCCGAGGCTGGCACCGCCGTCCATGACCTGCCGGCCGAGGCGCTGCAGGAAATCGCCGTTCATTGTTCCGCCTCCCGACCCGTGAGCAGGTCGTCGCGGAAGGGCGCCGCCGGGTAGTGGAAGGGCACCGGGCCGTCGGGCAGGCCGCTCATGAACTGCCGCGTCCAGTCCGTGCCGCGCTGCTTGAGCGACAGCGGCGTGCCCTCGTCCACCACCCGACCGCCGGAGACCAGATAGATGTAGTCGGCAATGGAGCTGGCCTCCTCGACATCATGGGAAACCACGATGCTGGTCATCCCCAGGGCGTCGTTGAGCTCCCGGATGAGCTTCACCAGGATCCCCATGGAGATGGGGTCCTGGCCGGTGAAGGGTTCATCGTAGAGCATCAGGTCCGGATCCAGGGCGATGGCCCGCGCCATGGCCACCCGGCGCGCCATGCCGCCGGAGAGCTCCGACGGCATCAGATTGCGGGCGCCGCGCAGGCCCACCGCCTCGAGCTTCATCAGCACCAGATGGCGAACGAGGGTCTCCGGCAGCCCGGTGTGCTCGCGCAGCGGGAAGGCCACGTTGTCGTAGACCGAGAGGTCGGTGAAGAGCGCGCCGCTCTGGAACAGCATGCCCAGACGCTTGCGCATCTCGAAGAGGCGGTGGCGGTTGAGCCGCGGTACATCCAGCCCGGTCACGCGGACGCGGCCGCTCCACGGCATCACCTCGCCGCCGATGAGGCGCAGCAGGGTGGTCTTGCCGGTGCCGCTGGGGCCCATGATGGCGGTGACGCGCCCCCGCGGGATGGCGATGTTCACCCCGTCCATGATGGGGCGCCCCCCGTAGCCGAAGGTCACTTCCCTTAGCTCCACCAGCGGCTCGTCGGCCAAGCTCCTCTCCTCCTCGAACGGCCCGCCCGATGCGGGCCCTGCATTCTAATCACAAACCGAGCAGCTCCGCCACGGTGCGCGCCTGCTCCATGACCGGTGGCGTCTCGCGGCCCGTGCCGCGGACCACCAGCAACACCCGGGCACCCACCGGGGCGGCGTCACGGAGCGCCTCCCAGGCCCGGCGCAGGGCCATGGGCTCACCCTCGGCGGCCGTCACCCCGGCGAGCACCACCCCGGCGCCCCGCTCGTCCACCGCCAACAGCGGCGCCTCCGGAGTGGCGGCGTGGAGATCGCCGGCGGCGTGCTGCCACGGCCCGGCGCTCTCCTCGCCCACAGTGGCCAGCAGCGCCTCGCCAAGGGCCTCCAGGCCGGCCGCCGGGGCCGGCGTCTCGGCGACGAAGAAGAAGTTGTCGTGGACATCTTCGCGCCACTGGGCGGCCTGTGCCGCCGGATCGTCGCCCCAGGCGGCGGCCGGGATCACCACCGTGTGGAAGAAGTTGGCGTAGTAGGTGAGCTGCCATTCCTCGGGCATGTCGTCGGGGTAGAAGGGCCCGACCCAGTCGGGATGCCACCAGCCGTGGGCGGCGACCAGGGCGGTGCGAGATGAGTTTTCGGACATTTTTTCAGTCGACCACGTCTTCCGGTGCATTGGCGGTAAGGATGCACTCCGACCAGTGCAGGAGCGTCTCGGCGTCGGCCGACTGGATGCGCTCGCGGTACCGGTCGGCGGCCTCACGGCCGAAGCGGAGCTCGAACAGCCGCAGGAGAACCTGGGCTTCTCCCTCTTGCCGACCCTCTTGCCGACCCTCTTGCCGACCCTC
>CAZGJO010000075.1:0-9029 GCA_964525685.1 uncultured Ectothiorhodospiraceae bacterium
TGGATGCGGCCGTCGAGCCTACAGGGAGGTATTCACGGCGTCCCCGGGAACCGGGCGCCCTGACGCCGAAAGGCCCCTCCACCCCCACAAGGCCCCGCACCCGCAGCAACCCCGCCGGTTCACCTGAACCCCCGACCATGGCACTCTGATACCAAAAGAACCGGAGCCCGAGAACTCCGGCCCCCAGACGGCGTCGAACAACCACCGACCCCGGGCGCGATGAGACGAGGAGCGATGAATGACCCAGCGCACCGCCATCAACAACATCCGTGACCACCTCCGCCAGCAGGTCATCGGTCAGGAACACCTGGTCGAACGCCTGCTGGTCGCCCTCCTCGCCGACGGCCACCTGCTGGTCGAGGGCGCCCCGGGACTGGCCAAGACCCGCGCGGTCAAGGCGCTGGGCGACCTCATCGAAGGCGACTTCCACCGCATCCAGTTCACCCCCGACCTGCTGCCCGCCGATCTGACCGGCACCGACGTCTTCCATCCCGAGACCGGCACCTTCACCTTCCAGCGCGGCCCGGTGTTCCACAACCTGCTGCTCGCCGACGAGGTCAACCGCGCCCCGGCCAAGGTGCAATCGGCGCTGCTGGAGGCGATGGCCGAGCACCAGGTGACCATCGGCCACGACACCTGGCCGCTGCCGGAGCTGTTCCTGGTGATGGCGACCCAGAACCCGCTGGAGACCGAGGGCACCTATGCCCTCCCCGAGGCGCAGCTCGACCGCTTCCTGATGCACGTCCGGGTCGACTACCCCGGCGAGGCGTCCGAACGCCGGATCCTCGAACTGGCGCGGCGCGAGGCCCACCGCGACGCCACCCACGGCCGCACCGAGGGGCCGGCACCGCTGTCGCAGGAGGCGGTGTTCGCCGCCCGCACCGAGGTGCTGGCGCTGCACATGGCCCCGGAGGTCGAGGACTACCTCCTGCGGCTGGTGCTGGCCACCCGCGAGCCGGCGGCCTACGGCGAGGAGCTCGACCACTGGCTGGAATACGGCGCCAGTCCGCGCGCCACCATCGCCCTGGACCGCTGCGCCCGGTGCCACGCCTGGCTGGCCGGGCGTGACCACGTCACCCCGGTGGACATCCAGCGGGTCGCCCACGACGTCCTCCGCCACCGGCTGGTGCTGTCGTTCGAGGCCGAGGCCTCGGGGATCGACAGCGACCGGGTGATCGACGACCTGCTGGCCCGGGTCCGGGCCGCCTGAGGCCGCCGCCGTGCTGAGCTGGCTGTGGCCATGGCCGCGCCCCGAACGGGACGCGCGAGTGCCGGAACCGCCGCAGGCGTCGCCGGTGGCGGTGCGCCGGGCCGATCTGCTCGGTCTGCAGCCGGCGGCGCGCTTCCTCCACATCGGCCAGCGCCGCGCCCCCGGCCGGCGGCGCTGGGGCCAGCACACCGCGCCGCTGCGCGGCCGCGGCCTCGAACACGATGATGTCCGCCCCTACCAGCCCGGCGACGACCTGCGGCTGGTGGAGTGGAAGGTCACCGCCCGCACCGGCCGCACCTTCACCCGGATCTTCCGCGAGGAGCGCGAACGGCCGCTCCACCTGCTGGTCGACTTCCGTAGCGGCATGCGCTTCGGCAGTCGCGGGGCGCTGAAGTCGGTGCAGGCGGCGCGGGTGGCGACCCTGCTCGCCTGGGCCAGCCTGCTCGACGGTGACCGGGTCGGGGCGACGGTGATCACCGATCGCGGCCAGCTGCAGCGCCCTCTGACCGCCGGGCGGCGCGGGGTGCTGGGGGTGATCCGCCTGCTCAGCGAGGCCCACACCGCCCCCGTCGACGCGGTCGAGCGCCACACCAGCCTGGCGCCGGTGTTCGAGGCGCTCTGCCGCCAGCTGCCCAGCGGCAGCGCGGTGGTCCCGGTGAGTGACTTCCACGGCCTCGACGACGGCGCCCGCCGCGCCCTCGGTCGGCTCTCCCGCGACCACGACCTGTTCGGCTGCTTCGTCTACGACCCGCTGGAGGCGGAACCGCCGCCACCGGGCCGCTATCCGGCCACCGACGGCCGCCACCGGGGCACCATCGATTTCGCCGATCCGACACTGCGGGCGGCCCACGTCGAGCGGTTCGAGGCGCGCGCCGCCGACGTGCGCGCCGCCTTCGTCGACCACCGCGCCTGGCTGTTGCGGCTGGCCACCGACCACGATGCCATCGACAGCGTGCAGCGCCTGCTGCACGCCCGCCGCCGGGGGCGCCGCCGATGACCCGCGACGAGATGATCGCCTCCCTGCACGGGATGGAGACCCCCGAACCCGTCGGCCTCTGGCCGCTGGCCCCGGGCTGGTGGGCGCTGCTGCTCGGATTGCTGGGGCTGGCGGTCGGACTGGCCGTGGCCGGCGCCTGGCTCTATCGTCGCCGCCACCGCCGCCGGGCGCTGCGGGCGTTGCGCGAGCTGGAGCGGCGGCCGCCGACCAGCGACGCCGAACGGGCGCGGGAGCTGGCCGCGCTCAACGGCCTGCTGCGCGAGGTCGCCCTCACCCTGGCGCCGGCGCGCGCGGTGGCCGGGCGCAGCGGCCTGGCCTGGCTCCACTTCCTCGACAACACCCTGGAGGATGGCGCCTTCAGTCGCGGCCCGGGGCGCTGTCTCGCCGACGGCCCCTATCGACCGGCGGTGGCCGCCGAAGAGGTCGATCGCGAGGCGCTGTTCGGTCTGGCGCGACGCTGGCTGCGCCGGGCGCGCCGGGAGGGGGGCTGATGCTGCAGTGGCACTGGCCCTGGGTGCTCGCCCTGCTGCCGCTGGCGTGGCTGGCCTGGCGCTGGCTGCCGCCGGCGGCGCCCCGGGGGCGCGCCCTCTGGGTGCCGTTCTTCGATGAGGCCGAGGGTGTGGAGAGCAGCCGCCCGCCACGCCACGGCGTCCGCGCCTTCGCCCTGCTGGTGATCGGCGCCCTGCTGCTGGCCGCCGCCGCGCGCCCGGTCTGGGTCGAACCGGCCACCAGCGAGGTGCCGATGACCGGGCGCGACCTGGTGGTGGCGTTCGACATCTCGGTGAGCATGCTGATCCGCGATATGGAGATCGACGACGAGCCGGTGACCCGGCTGCAGGTGTCGAAGGATGCCTTCGACCGTTTCATCCAGCGGCGCACCGGCGATCGCATCAGCCTGCTGGTGTTCGGCGGCCGCGCCTATCCGCTGATCCCGCTGACCTACGACCACGACGGCCTGCGCGCCATGCTGGCGCAGACCGATGTCGGTCTCGCCGGGGCGACCACGGCGATCAGCGCCACGGTGGCGCTGGCGGCGGAGCGCGCCCGCGAGGGCGAGGATGTCGATCAGGTGCTGCTGCTGTTCACCGACGGCGCCAACACCGCCCCCGGGATCCCGATGAACGTGGCGGTGGAGCGCGCGGTGGAGGCCGGGATCCGGATCCACACCATCGGCATCAGCGCCCTCACCGGCCGCGACGAGGACGACTTCTTCGCCGATCCCATGCGCGACGTCGACGAGGCGCTGCTGCGCTCGGTGGCCGATGCCACCGGCGGCCGCTACTTCCCGGCCAACCGGCCGGAGGCGCTGGAGGAGCTGCTGCACACCATCGATGAACTGGAGCCGGTGGAGGGTCACAGCCGCCTGACCCGACAGCGGGAACTCTATCCCTGGCCGCTGGGGACCGCCCTGCTGCTGGTGCTGGGTTGGCTCGCGGTCGCCGGCGTGCGGGAGGCGCGGCCGTGATGCCGTGGGCGATCACCTTCGCCCACCCGGAGCGGCTGCTGTTGCTGCTGCCGGTATTACTGGTGCTGCTGCTCTGGCTGCGCCGCCGCGCCGAGCCGTCGCCGTGGCGGGGGGTGGTCGAACCGGCCCTGCTCGACCACCTGAGTGGCGGGGCCGGCGGCCGCCACCACTGGCTCGGGCCGCTGCTGCTGGCGGCGGCGCTGGTGCTGACGGTGGTCGCCCTGGCGGAGCCGCAGCGCACGGCGGACGGCGACCGTTTCTATCAGCGCACCTCGGCGGTGCAGGTGGTCCTCGACCTGTCGACCCCGGGGGACCCGGCGCCGGCACTGGACGAGGCGCTGCGCGACTGGCTCGATGAGACCCGGGTGCCGCAGGTGGGGCTGATGGTGGTGGCCGGCACCAGCCACGAGGTGGTGCCACCGACCCCGGATACCGCGCTGGTGCGTCGCCAGTTGCAGTGGCTCGACCACGACAGTCTGCCGGAGCCGGGGCTCGATCTCGCCGCCGCCCTTGACCACGCCGCCGCCATCTTTCGGCGGGCCGAACTCGACAACGCGGCGGTGGTGGTCATCGGTCGTGGCGAGCCCGACGCCGCAGCCATTGCCCGACTCGCAGCGCTGGCCGAGGACGGCATCCCGGTCCATCGGGTCACCCCGGACGGCCCGGAGGCAACGGAGTGGCAGGCAGCCTCAGACGGCCAGTGGTGGAGCGCGGCCGAGTTCCCCGACCAGCATCACCCGCTGCCGCGCGCCCGTACCGCCTTCACCGATCTGAGTCGGGCCGGGGACGGCTCGGCCCCGGGCCACCTCGGTCCGTGGCTGGCGCTGCTGGTGTTCGCCCTGGCGCTGCTCGGGGTGCGGCGCGGCTGGCTGTTGCTGCTGCCGCTGCTGCCGTTGCCGCTGCTGCTGACCCCGGCCCCGCTGTCGGCCATGGACTGGGAAGATGAGCAGGCGTGGCCGCGGGTGGAACACGACGAACGCTGGCGCACCGCCGATCAGGCGGCCATGGCGCTCTACCGCGAGGGTGACTACGCCGCCGCGGCGGAACGCTTCATCGATCCGGAGTGGCGCGGCCTGGCCCTGTATCGCGACGGGCGCTATCTGCAGGCGGCGGGCGCCTTCGCCATGGTCGACAGCCCCCGAGCCCACTACAACCGGGGCAACGCCCTCGCCCGGGCCAACCGCATGGGCGAGGCGATCTCGGCCTACGAGACCGCGCTGGAGCGCGACCCCGACCACGCCGCCGCGCGCCACAACCGCGACCGGATCAACGAGTTCCTGGACTCGCGGCGCTCGGTGATCGAGCAACGCCGGGACGAGGCCGCCGAGGGGCGCGCCACCCACCACCCGGGACCGCTGCTGCAGGACGATCCGGCGGAATTCTGGAAGCGGAAGTTCGAGCTCGACCTGCGCCGGCGGGGGGCCGAGCGCTCGGAGGGGGAGGAAGAGGTCGGCCGCCCCGATTCCTGACGGCCCACGAAGAGCGCCTTGGCAAATGTCCCACCAAGGGGTAGCATCAAATTCTAGACTCGTTCCAGATTCGCCTCCAGGCCCCCAATCGGGCTAGAATGGCGCACCCCAACGGCCCAAGCACACGAAGCGGCAACCCATGACCCACGTAACCGAAGACCTGCGCATCACGAACATCAAGGAGGTGGTCACGCCGAACCAGCTCCACGAGGCCCTCCCCCTGTCTTCGGCGGCGGCGGACACCATCCACGAGACCCGCCGGGCCATCCACCGGATCCTGACCGGCGAGGACGACCGCCTGCTGATGATCATGGGGCCGTGCTCCATCCACGATCCCGACGCCGCGCGCGAGTACGCCCAGCGGCTGAAGGGCTTGAAGGCCGAGCTGGCCGACGACCTGCTGGTGGTCATGCGCGTCTACTTCGAGAAGCCGCGCACCACCGTCGGCTGGAAGGGGCTGATCAACGATCCCGACCTGGACGGCAGCTTCCACATCAACAAGGGCCTGCAGATGGCGCGCCAGCTGCTGGTGGACCTGGCGGAAGCCGGGATGCCGGCGGCCACCGAGTTCCTCGATCTCATCAGCCCGCAGTACATCGCCGATCTGGTGAGCTGGGGCGCCATCGGGGCACGCACCACCGAGAGCCAGGTCCACCGCGAACTGGCCTCGGGGCTCTCCTGCCCGGTGGGCTTCAAGAACGGTACCGACGGCAGCCTCAACATCGCCATCGACGCCATCCGCTCGGCGGCCCATCCGCACCACTTCATGTCGCTGACCCGGGAGGGGCGTTCCGCGATCTTCTCCACCGCCGGCAACGAGGACACCCACATCATCCTCCGGGGCGGCAACGGCGAGCCCAACTACGACGCCGAACACGTGGCCCGGGCCGCCGCCGAGCTGGCCGACGCGGGTCTGCCGCCCCGGCTGATGGTCGACTGTTCCCACGCCAATTCCCGCAAGGAGCCACGGCGTCAGCTGGAGGTCGCCCGCGACGTGGCCGGGCAGCTGGCCGGCGGGAGCCGGAACATCATCGGGGTCATGGTGGAGAGCCACCTCCACGAGGGGCGTCAGGAGATCGGTGACGATATGGCCTACGGGCAGTCGGTCACCGACGCCTGCCTGGGATGGGAAGAAAGCGAGGTTCTGGCCCGGGAGCTGGCCGAGGCGATCCGCGCCCGCCGCGGCTGAGTCGCGTGTCGTGCCGCCTCAGTGGCGCGGCAGCAGCCGCTGCAGCTGTTCGATGGCCAGCAGCAACCGCTGCGGGTGGGCGAACTGATAGACGCCCTTGACGGCGTAGCCGGACTCCCGCCGCGCCCGCATGAAGTCATCGATGGCGCGCTCCAGCCGCTTGCGGCGCAGCCAGGAGAAACGGCGCTTCACCTCGGCAAAGGCGGCGTGGTCGATCTCGTCGGCATCGTGCGGGTAGACACCGTTCTTCACCATGTCCCGCTGCTTCTCCAGGCGCGTGAAGAGGCTGCGCGCATAGTACCCCATCTCGCGGCGACGCTGCCGGGCCAGGGTCCAGCGATGGCCCAGGAGAAACCCGGCCAGCAGCCCCGCCACCCCGGCCAGTGCCGCCGCAATCACGACCTCCGTGTTCACCCGTCCTCCCGTGGGCGCATGTGCGGGAAGAGGACCACGTCACGGATCGAGGCCGAATCGGTGAACAGCATCACCAGCCGATCGATGCCGATCCCCTCCCCCGCCGCCGGCGGCATGCCGTGTTCCAGCGCGGTGATGTAGTCCTGATCGAAGTACATCGCCTCGTCGTCGCCGGCCTCCTTCTCCGCCACCTGGGCGCGGAAGCGCTCGGCCTGGTCCTCGGCGTCGTTGAGCTCGGAGAAGCCGTTGGCGATCTCGCGGCCGCCGATGAACAGTTCGAAGCGGTCGGTGACGAACGGGTTGGCGTCGTTGCGCCGCGCCAGCGGTGACACCTCGGCCGGGTACTCGGTGATGAAGGTCGGCTCGCGCAGCCGCTCCTCCACCGTCTCCTCGAAGATCACCGTCTGCAGCTTGCCGAGTCCCCACCGGGCACCGACCTCGACCCCCAGCCCCCGGACCACCTCGGCGCACGCCTCGCGCTCCTCCAGGCTCGCCGGGTCCAGCGCCGGGTTGTAGGCCAGCACCGCCTCCTTCAGGGTCATGCGGGCGAACGGCTGGCCGAGGTGGTAGTCCTCGCCCTGGTAGTGCAGCGTGGTCTCGCCCTGGACGTGCTCGGCCAGGCGGCGCAGCATGTCCTCGGTCATGTCCATCAGGTCGCTGTAGACCGCGTAGGCCTGGTAGAACTCGACCATGGTGAACTCGGGGTTGTGGCGGGTCGACAGCCCCTCGTTGCGGAAGTTGCGGTTGATCTCGAACACCCGCTCGAAGCCGCCCACCAGCAGTCGCTTGAGGTAGAGCTCCGGGGCGATGCGCAGGAACAGCTCCATGTCCAGGGCGTTGTGGTAGGTGGCGAACGGCTTCGCCGCCGCGCCGCCGGGGAGCACGTGCATCATCGGCGTCTCGACCTCGAGGAAGTCGTGGTCGACCAGATAGCGGCGCACGAAATCGATGATGGCCGAGCGCTTGCGGAAGGTGGACCGGCTGCTGTCGTTGGTGATCAGGTCGAGGTAGCGCTGACGGTAGCGGGTCTCCTGATCGGACAGACCGTGGAACTTCCCCGGCAGCGGCCGCAGCGCCTTGGTCAGCAGGCGGATGGAGTCGACCAGCACGGTCAGCTCGCCGGTCCGGGTCTTGAACAGGGTGCCCTCGGCGCCGATGATGTCGCCGATGTCCCACTTCTTGAACTGCTGGTTGTAGAGCCCCTCGGGCAGACTGTCGCGCTGGACGTAGAGCTGGATCTGGCCGGAGAGGTCCTGGACGTGGGCGAAGCTCGCCTTGCCCATGATCCGCCGGGTCATCATCCGCCCGGCCACCGCCACCCGCACCGGCTCGGCCTCCAGCGCCTCCGGGGTGTGCTCGCCGTACTCGGCGTGCAGCTCACCGGCGACGGCGTTGCGGCGGAAGTCGTTGGGGAACGGGTTGCCCTGTTCGCGCAGGGCGGCCAGCTTGGCGCGGCGCTGGGCGATCTGTTCGTTGTCGTCGGTGCTCGGCTGGTCGCTCATTCTTCCGTCTCGCTTGGAAAGGGGACTGTCCCCTTTTCCGAAAATGGGGACTGTCCCCATTTTCGGGCTCGGGTTACAGGCCCTGTTTCAGGCTGGCCTGGATGAAGCCGTCGAGGTCGCCGTCGAGGACGGCCTGGGTGTTGCCGACCTCGACGTTGGTGCGCAGGTCCTTGATCCGGCCGGAGTCGAGGACGTAGGAGCGGATCTGGCTGCCCCAGCCGATGTCGGCCTTGGAATCCTCCTGGGCCATCTTCTCCTCCTCCTGCTTGCGCAACTCCATCTCGTAGAGTTTGGCGCGCAGGCCCTCCACCGCGCGCGCCTTGTTCTGGTGCTGGGAGCGCTCGGTCTGGCACTGGACGACGATGCCGGTGGGCAGGTGGGTCAGGCGCACGGCGGAGTCGGTCTTGTTGACGTGCTGACCACCGGCACCGGCGGCGCGGTAGGTGTCCACGCGCACCTCGTTCATGTCCAGCTCCACCTCGATGGTGTCGTCCACCTCGGGGTAGACGAACACCGAGGCAAAGGAGGTGTGCCGACGGTTGCCGGAGTCGAACGGCGATTTGCGCACCAGACGATGGACGCCGGTTTCGGTACGCAACCAGCCGTAGGCGTATTCACCACTGATCTTCACCGAAGCGCTCTTGATGCCGGCAACATCGCCCTCGGAGACCTCGATGATCTCGGTGGTGAAGCCGCGCCGTTCGGCCCAGCGCAGGTACATGCGCAGCAGCATGTTGGCCCAGTCCTGGGCCTCGGTGCCGCCGGAGCCGGCCTGGATGTCGA
>CAZGJO010000076.1:0-8955 GCA_964525685.1 uncultured Ectothiorhodospiraceae bacterium
CCTGCGGCCCCTGCCTCCCGAAGGCAGTGCTCTACCAAGCTGAGCTACACCCCGATGGGTACAACGTGTTTCCGGCCGTTCAGTACGTCCGGTCGACGGAAAATGACGCCAGGGCCGTCAGACCCTCCTTGAACGGCGACTCGGGAATTCCGTCCAGCGCGGCGAGGGCGTGTTTCGCCTCGTCTTGCGCAGACTGCGCAGTATAGGCCAGGGCATCGGTGGAATCAATGGCCGCGCGCACCGTGTCGATGTGTTCCAGCCCGCCCTCCTCGATGGAGCGGCGGATGGCCTCGGCCTCCTCGGCGGTCCCTCGGCGCATGGCGTGGATCAGCGGCAGGGTCGGCTTGCCTTCGGCCAGGTCGTCGCCGATGTTCTTGCCAATCTCGCCACTGGCACCGCTGTAGTCGAGGACGTCGTCGACCAGCTGGAAGGCGGTGCCCAGGCGCATGCCGTAGCGACCCATGGCCTGCTCGGTAGCCGCGTCGTGGCCGGTGATCACCGCCGCCAGTCGCGCCGAGGCCTCGAACAGCTTGGCGGTCTTGTAGCGGATGACGTCGAGGTAGCGCTCCTCGGTGGTGTCGGCGTCGTGGCAGTTGAGCAGCTGCAGCACCTCACCCTCGGAGATGGTGTTGGTGGCGTCGGCGAGGATCGCCATCACCGGCATCGAGTCCACCGCCACCATCATCTGGAAGGCGCGCGAGTAGAGGAAGTCGCCGACCAGCACGCTGGCCTCGCTGCCCCAGAGCTCGTTGGCGGTCTCGCGGCCGCGGCGCAGGCTGGAGTCGTCGACCACATCGTCGTGGAGCAGGGTAGCGGTGTGGATGAACTCGACCACCGCCGCCAGATCGATGTGGGCGCGGCCCTCGTAGCCCAGCGCGCGGGCGCAGAGCAGTAGCAGCACCGGGCGCAGCCGCTTGCCGCCACTGTTCACGATGTAGTGGCCGATCTGATTGATGAGGACCACGTCCGAGGCCAGTTCCCGCGTGATGGTCTCGTTGACGGCGGCCATGTCATCGTCGATGAGGCTGTAGATCTGTTCGAGTTCCATGGGGCCATTCGCTGGGGAGTGCAGACCGCGATGCTAGGGAGCCCCCGGGGGGGTGTCAAGCGAAGAGTTGCCATGCGGGGGGTCGGGATGTACAATCTCTCGGCTCTGCAGGACCGAATTCCAAGCCAAACCAGCCACCCGTGAGGGTGCACCGGAGACAGAACCATGTACGCCGTAATCAAGACCGGTGGCAAACAGTACAAGGTCGCCGAGGGCGACAAGCTGCGCATCGAACAGCTTCCCGTCGAGGAAGGGGGCACCGTCGAGTTCGACGACGTCCTGATGGTCGCTGACGGCGACGACATCAAGGTGGGCCAGCCGCGTCTCGACGGCGGCAAGGTCACCGCCAAGGTGCTGTCCCAGGGCCGCGGCGACAAGGTGAAGGTGGTCAAGTTCCGCCGCCGCAAGCACAGCCGCACCCAGATGGGCCACCGGCAGAACTACACCGAAGTCACCATCACCGGCATCCAGGCCGGCTAAGCGAGAGGTTTCCGAGCATGGCACATAAAAAGGCCGCGGGCAGTTCCCGCAACGGGCGCGACTCCAACGCACAACGCCTCGGCGTGAAGCGTTTCGGTGGTCAGGTGGTCTCCGCCGGCAACATCCTCGTTCGCCAGCGCGGGACGCACTTCCACCCCGGCACCAACGTCGGCCGGGGCAAGGACGACACCCTGTTCGCCAAGGCGGACGGCGAGGTGCGCTTCGAGGTCAAGGGCCCGAAGAGCCGCAAGTTCGTCAGCATCGTCGCCGCGGAGTAAACCCGCGCGAAAGAGGGGCGGTCGGTGCAGGGACCGTCCGCAAAAAGGGGACAGTCCCTTTTCTGTCGCGCGAGGCGCGTGGAAAAGGGGACTGTCCCCTTTTTTCTGTTCTCCAGTTCTCGGCAGAGGCCGCGATAACGCACCATGAAATTCGTCGATGAAGCGAACATCCGCGTGGAAGCGGGCAAGGGCGGCAATGGCTGCGTCAGCTTCCGGCGGGAGAAGTTCATCCCCAAGGGCGGGCCGGACGGCGGTGACGGCGGCGACGGCGGGAGTGTCTTCGTGGTGGTGGAGCCGAACCTGAACACGCTGGTGGACTACCAGTACGACCGGGTGGCGAAGGCGGAGAACGGCCAGCCCGGCTCCGGGCGCCAGCGCACCGGGCGCGGCGGGGCGGATCGCGAGCTGCCGGTGCCCCCGGGGACCCGGGTCTTCGACGCCGACACCGGGGAGCTCCTCGGCGATCTGCTCGAATCCGGCCAGCGGATCTGTATCGCCGAGGGCGGCCGCCACGGCCTCGGCAACATCAACTTCAAGAGTTCCACCAACCAGGCGCCGCGCCAGTCCACCCCCGGCGAGGAGGGCGAGTCGCGCAATCTGCGCCTGGAGCTGCGCCTCATCGCCGATGTCGGTCTGGTGGGGCTGCCCAATGCCGGCAAGTCGACGCTGATCCGCGCCGTCTCCGCCGCCCGGCCCCGGGTCGCCGATTATCCCTTTACCACACTGCTGCCCCACCTCGGGGTGGTCCGGGTGGAGGCCCACCGCAGCTTCGTCATGGCCGACATCCCCGGTCTCATCGAGGGCGCCGCCGAGGGCGCCGGCCTCGGCACCCGCTTCCTGCGCCACCTCTCGCGCACGGGCCTGCTGCTCCACGTGGTGGACATCGACCCGGCCCCCGGCGAGCCCGATCCGGTCAAGGCGGTGCAGACCGTGACCCGGGAGCTGGAGGCCCAGGGCGTGCTGGGCGAGCGCCCTCGCTGGCTGGTCCTCAACCAGGTGGACAAGCTCGGCGACGGCGAGGCGGAACTGCTCCGCGACACCATCGTCGACGAGCTGGGCTGGACCGGGCCGACCTTCCTGGTCTCGGCGGTCAGCGGCGCCGGAACCGAGGCGCTCTGCTACGCCATCATGGCCTCCCTGGAGGCCGGTCGTGAGGCGGCGGAGCCGGCCGCGCCGAGCCAACCCTACGATCCGACCGCGTCATGAGCGAGGGGGAGACCACAACCGTGTCCGGGGAGCGCCGCTGCTGGGTGATCAAGATCGGCAGTGCGCTGCTCACCAACGACGGTCTCGGCCTCGACCGCGCCGCCCTTGGGCGCTGGGTGGCGGAGATGGCCGAGCTGCGCGCCGCCGGCATCGAGGTGGTGCTGGTCTCTTCCGGTGCCGTGGCCGCCGGTCTGAGCCGGCTGGGGTGGACCAGCCGGCCGCACGCCCTGCACGAGCTCCAGGCCGCCGCCGCCGCCGGGCAGATGGGGCTGGTGCAGGCGTGGGAGTCGGCCTTCGCCCACCACGGGGCGCACACCGCGCAGGTGCTGCTGACCCACGACGATCTCTCCGATCGCACCCGCTACCTCAACGCCCGCTCCACTCTGCGGACCCTGCTGGGGCTCGGGGTGGTGCCGGTGGTCAACGAGAACGACACCGTGGTCACCGACGAGATCCGCTTCGGCGACAACGACACCCTGGCGGCGCTGGTGGCCAATCTGGTGGAGGCGGAGCGACTGCTCATCCTCACCGATCAGGACGGCCTCTACGACCGCGATCCGCGCGAGGACCCGCGCGCGGAGCTCATCCCCGAGGCCGCCGCCGACGATCCGCGGCTGGAGGCCATGGCCGGCGGCGGCGGGGCCCTGGGACGCGGGGGAATGCGCACCAAGGTGCGCGCCGCCCGGGTCGCCGCCCGTTCCGGCGCGGCCACTCTCATCGCCTCCGGTCGCAGCCCCGGGATCATCGCCGCCGCGGCCGCCGGAACCGCCCCCGGGACGCTGCTGACGCCGGGCCGCCCGCCCCAGGCCGCGCGCAAGCAGTGGCTGGCCGGCCACCTCCAGTCGTGCGGGCGGCTGGTCCTCGACGACGGCGCCGCCACCGCCCTCCACCGCAGGGGGCGCAGCCTGCTACCGGTGGGGGTGGTCGAGGTGGAGGGCCGCTTCGGCCGGGGGGAGCTGGTGACCTGCGTGGATCGCGCCGGGAACGAGATCGCCCGCGGCCTGATCAACTACGGCGCCGATGAGACCCGCCGCATTGCCGGCCAGCCCTCCGAGGCCATCGAAGGGCTGCTCGGCTACGTCGACGATCCGGAACTGATCCACCGCGACAACCTCGTCCTGACCGACTAGCCCCTCGCGGGGCAACGGCTCACCGACCGCAGATCCCCGTACTGTCGCGGTAGAAGCGCTCGAAGTCTTCCGCGGGTATCGGCCGACTGCAGTAGTAGCCCTGCCAGGCGTCGCACGCCCGCTCGCGCAGGAAGTCCAGCTGCGGTTCGCCCTCCACGCCCTCGGCCAGCACCGCCAGCCCCAGATTGCGCGCCATGGCGATGATGGTGGTGGCGATCTGCACGTCATCGTCATCGTCCGGGAGGTCGCGGACGAAGCAGCGGTCGATCTTCAGCAGGTCGATGGAGAAGCGCTTGAGGTAGGCCAGCGAAGAATAGCCGGTGCCGAAGTCGTCGATGGCCAGCTTGACGCCGATGGCCTTGAGCTGCTCGATGACCTCCACCGCGTCTTCCCCCTGGGTCATCAGGGCGCTCTCGGTGAGCTCCAGGTAGATCTGCTCCGGCGGCAGGTCGAATTCCGCCAGCAGGGCGGCGATGCGGGCCGGCAGCTCGGGGTTGGCGAGCTGGTGGGCGGAGAGGTTGACGCTCATCTCCAGCCCGTCGAGCCCCGGTTCTTCTCGCCAGGCGGCAAGCTGGCGGCACGCCTCGCGCAGCACCCAGTCGCCCAGCGCTTCGATGAGGCCGCTCTCCTCGGCCACCGGGATGAACTGGCCGGGGGGCACCAGCCCGCGCTCCGGGTCCTGCCAGCGGACCAGCGCTTCGACCCCGGTGATGCGACCGTCGTCCATGGCCAGCTGCGGCTGATAGTAGACACAGAACTCATCCTGGCGCAGGGCGCGGCGCAGGCGCGCCTCGGTGTCCAGCCGCTCGCTGGCCGCGTCGGTGAGCGACTGGGTGTAGAAGGTGTAGGTGTTCCGCCCCCGCGCCTTGGCGTTGTACATGGCGGAGTCGGACTGGGTGATGAGCGCCGGCGCGGTGTCGGCGTTGTCGGGGTAGAGGCTGATGCCGACACTGCTGCCGATGTACAGCGCCTGCCAGCCACCGACGTTGAACGGCTCGGTGATCAGGGCGATGAGCTCACGGGCGAAGTGCTCGATGCCCTCGTCGGTGGTGGCGTTCTCCAGCAGGACGATGAATTCGTCGCCGCCGAGGCGGGCCACGGTCTTGTCGGGCAGGCGCTGCTTCAGCCGCTGGCCGAGGAGCTGCAGCAGCTCGTCGCCCACCGCGTGGCCGAGACTGTCGTTGATGTTCTTGAAACTGTCCAGGTCGAGGAAGAGCACTGCCACCCGGGTACCCCGGCGCTTGGCCGTTGCCATGGCCTGCTCCAGGCGCGTGGTCAGCAGCAGGCGGTTGGGCAGGCCGGTGAGGTAGTCGTGATTGGCCTGATGGGCGAGCTTCTGCTGGTGCGCGCGCAGCTCCTCCTCGATGCGCTGGCGCTGTTTGACCTCGGACTTGAGAGTAACGACCAGATGGCGGTAGCGCACGGCGGTGGCCGCCAGCAGCATCAGCACGGCGGCGAACACGGCCAGGATGCTCTCGGTGTGGGCTTCCCAGTAGGCGCGCAGGGTGGCCAGCCCGGTGTCCTCGTAGGGGGGCACCCCGAGCTTCTGGAAGAGTTCGTGGACCGGGGCGTAGGAGAGCGGCGCCGACCAGCCGTGGTACTCCCCGGCGAAGGCGGCCGGGTGGTTCTCCGGCATCTCCAGCCGCGCGATGGTGACCGCCTCCGCCAGGGCGTCCGACGTGTGCGGCATGCGCGAGAAGGGCCATTCCGGGTAGAGGTGGGTGGAGTGGCGCAGCGGGAACCCGGCGGTCTCCCGTTCGTTGAGCAGCCGGATGTCTTCCGCCATGTCCAGGTGCCCCTCGCTCTCCATCTGCTCGAGGATGCCGGTGCGTACCGTGCCGGCGTCCGCATCGCCGGCGAGGACGCCTTCGACCACCTGATCGTGGGGCATGCCGGTGAAGTTCAGGGAGGCGAAGTCCTCTTCCGGATCGATGCCGAGGTCGTGGAAGAGTTCGGCGGCCACCTGCCAGCCGCCCAGGGAGCCGTGACCCACCGCCAGGAAGTCGTGGTCGACGATGTCCTCGGCGTCGTGGATGGTCGGGTGGTCGGCGCGGGTGAAGAGGACCCCCCCGAAGGTCCGCACCGGTTCGCCGCGCTCGGCGGCGATCATGGTGGTCAGCCGGGTCAGTCCGTGGCGCGCCTCCATCTGGACGTAGTGGCCCGTGTTGGTCAGCACCAGGTCGACCTCGCCGTCGGCGATGGCCGCCTCCAGTTCCGCGTAGTTCATCGGCACCACGTGGAACTCGTAGCCGTCCACGGCGTGGCTGAGGTAGTCGGCGGTGGCCTGCCAGCGGCTCTCGGTGGCCTCCATGGGGCGGAAGGAGAGGGCGCCGAGGCGCACGACCGTCGATTCCGCTTCGTCTTCCTCGGCGGCCGGGGCGGACTGCAACGGGGCGAGCGCCAGGGCGACAAGCCCCGCCAGGAGAAGAAGGTACCGAACACCTGTACGAATCATGGAGCCAATCCCGGGCCTTGTTGGGGGATCCGAGTGTAGCGAATGTGGTCGGTAAAAATCCATTAAAAAGCCCGCTTCATGCGGGCTTCTTCAATCCGGCCTTTGCCCCTCGGTGCGCTCCGCGCGGTGTGGTCGCGCGAGGCCGGTGAAGGGGTGGAACGATCGTGACAACCGGGCCTTACAGGGCGCGGATGCGGTCGTTGAGGCGCTTCTTGTGGCGGGCCGCCTTGTTGCGGTGGATGATGCCCTTGTTGGCGGTCTTGTCGATGATCGGCACCGCCTCTTCGTAGGCCTTGCGGGCACTCTCGCCATCGCCCTTGGCGACGGCGTGCTCCACGCGCTTGATGAACGTCCGCATGCGCGAGCGCAGGGCCGCGTTGTGCTGACGGTTCTTCTCGTTCTGGCGGGCGCGTTTGCGAGCCTGACGCGTATTAGCCAAGGTGAATCTCCTCAGTTCAATCCGAAATGTCTGCGTACAGCCGCGCCGATCGGGATGGGACCGGGTTCGGGGCGGTCTTGGTAAACGCGCAATTCTCCGGATCTGTGACCACCCTGTCAACGTCGGGCGTGCGCCTGTAAGATTCGGCGTGACATTGTGGTGGCTTTGGAGGAGCGGAGATGGCGGAAGAGGGGATGGCCCGTTCGACCTCGGTGGTGGGGGGCTTCACCCTGCTGTCGCGCATCCTCGGCTTCGTGCGCGATGTGGTCATTGCCCGGATCTTCGGCGCCGGGATCGCCACCGATGCCTTCTTCGTCGCCTTCAAGATCCCCAACTTCATGCGGCGGCTGTTCGCCGAGGGCGCCTTCAATCAGGCCTTTATCCCGGTGCTGGCGGAGTACCGCAACGACCGCGAGCACGCCGAGGTGCGCGAGCTGGTGGGGCGCACGGCGGGGACGCTGGGGCTGTTCCTGATCGTCCTGACCGCCCTCGGGGTGATCGGGGCGCCGGTGGTGATCAGTGTCTTCGCGCCGGGGTTCATCGGTGATGCCGAGCGCTTCGACCTGGCCGTGGAGATGCTGCGGCTGACCTTCCCTTATCTGCTGTTCATTGCCCTGACGGCGCTGGCCGGTGGGGTGCTGAACACCTGGGGGCGGTTCGCGGTGCCGGCGTTCACTCCGGTGCTGCTGAATCTGAGTCTGATCGGTGCGGCGATCCTGGCGGCGCCGCACTTCGACGAGCCGATCCGGGCGCTGGCCTGGGGGGTGTTCGTCGCCGGGGCGGCGCAGCTCGCTTTTCAGCTGCCGTTTCTGGCGCGCATCGGTCTGCTGCCGGTGCCGCGCTGGGGGGCCGCCCACGCCGGGGTGCGCAAGGTCGGCAAGCTGATGGTGCCGGCGCTGTTCGGTTCGTCGGTGGCCCAGATCAATCTGCTCATCGATACGCTGATCGCATCGCTGCTGGTGGCCGGCAGTGTCTCCTGGCTCTATTACGCCGACCGGCTGGTGGAGTTCCCGCTGGGGGTGTTCGGCATTGCGCTGGCGACGGTGATCCTGCCGGGGCTGTCGGCGCGCCACGCCGAGAGCGATCCGGCCGGGTTCTCGGCGATGATCGACCGCGCCCTGCGCTGGGTGCTGCTGCTCAGCGCCCCGGCCACCGTCGGCCTGCTGCTGCTGGCCCAGCCGATCCTCACGACTCTGTTCCAGTACGGCGCCTTCACCGCCGCCGATACCGCCATGGCCGGACTGGCGCTGATGGCCTACAGCGTCGGTCTGACCGGGTTCATCCTGGTGAAGGTGCTGGCGCCGGGCTTCTTCGCCCGCCAGAACACCAAGACGCCGGTGAAGATCGCGATCGTCGCCATGGTCGCCAATATGGTGCTCAACGGCCTGTTCGTGGTGCCGTGGTACCTCTCCGGGCTGCCGGGGGCCCACGCCGGACTGGCGGCGGCCACGGCCATCGCCGCGTTCATCAATGGCGGCCTGTTGCTGCGCGGGCTGCTGCGCGACGGGGTCTATCAACCGCTGGCCGGCTGGGCGCGGCTCGGTGGGCGGGTGGCCCTGGCGCTGGCGGTGATGGCGGTGCTGCTGCTGTGGCTGACCCCGGCGATGGACGATTGGCACGGCTGGGATGTCTGGACGCGGGTCGGGGTGCTGTTCGGGCTGATCGGTGTGGCGGTGGTGGGTTACTTCGGGACGCTGCTGGTGATGGGGGAGCGGCTGGGCTGGCTGGTGCGGCGGGCGGGCTGACGGTCGGGGTTTTGCTGCTCGGCTGGGTTGTCGGCTCGGGAGTCGGGCACTGAGGTTCGGGCGGGTGGCGCGGGGTTCGGGGTCGGCGCCTTTGCGGCGCACCGAGCAGCGCAGCCCGGGAAGGGGCGAAGAGCGAGCGCTGTCCGAGCGAAGCGAGTTCGCGAGCGGCCCCTT
>CAZGJO010000077.1:0-1361 GCA_964525685.1 uncultured Ectothiorhodospiraceae bacterium
GTCCATACCGCGATAGACCAGCGCCGAATCGACGCTGATGATCCCGCCGTATCCCGCCTCCGCCAGGCGCACCGCCACCTCGGTCTTGCCCGAGGCGGTGGGCCCCATGAGGAAGAGCGGACGGGGCGTGGCCGCCGGCGTGGTGCTCAATCGGACGCCTGTCCGTCCCCGTCGGACGGCCCGGCCTCCTGCAGCTCCAGCAGCAGGGCGTTGAGCCGGTTGACGAACTCCGCCGGCGACTCCAGCTGACCGCCCTCGGCCAGCTGCGCCTGATCGAAGAGCACGTGGCTCCAGTCGTCGAAGCGCTGCCCCGCCGGCTCGGCGGAGAGCCGCTTGACCAGCGGATGGTCCGGGTTCAGCTCGAGGTGGGGCGGCGTGTTCGGCACCGCCTGGCCGGCCGCCTTGAGCATCCGCTCCAGGTTCGCCGACAGGGCGTTCTCGTCCGCCACCAGACAGGCCGGCGAATCGGTGAGGCGGTGGCTCACCCGCACCGACTGCACCCGCTCGCCCAGGGTCGACTTCACCCGCTCGGTGAGATCGCCGAGCGCCTCCTCTGCAGCCTTCTCCTCGGCCTCGTCCGACTGGTCCTCGAGGTCGCCCAGGTCCAGATCGCCCTTGGCCACCGACTCCAGCGGCGTGCCGTCGAACTCGGTGAGGTGGGCCACCAGCCATTCGTCGACCCGCTCGGAGAGCAGCAGCACCTCGATGTCCTTCTTCTTGAACACCTCCAGATGGGGGCTGGCCGCGGCGGCCCCGTGGCTCTCGGCGGTGATGTAGTAGATGGCCTTCTGGCCCTCCCGCATGCGCGCCTTGTAGTCGGCCAGCGACACGGTCTGCTCGGCACCGTCGCCCTTGGTGGAGGCGAAGCGCAGCAGGCCGGCGATGCGCTCGCGGTTGGCGAAGTCCTCGCCGGGGCCCTCCTTCATCACCGCGCCGAACTGCTGCCAGAAGGCGGCGTAGGTCTCCGGCTCGTCCCGGGCCATGGTCTCCAGCCGGTCCAGCAGCCGCTTCACCGCGCCGGCCTTGATGGACTCGGTGACCCGGTTGTTCTGCAGCAGTTCGCGGGAGACGTTCAGCGGCAGATCGGCGGAATCGACCACCCCGCGCACGAAGCGCAGGTAGTGCGGCAGCAGCTGTTCGGTGTCCTCGAGGATGAAGACGCGCCGCACGTAGAGCTTCACGCCGTGGCGGCGCTCGCGCTCGTACAGGTCGAAGGGCGCGCGGCCGGGGATGAACAGCAGCAGGTTGTACTCCAGCTTGCCTTCCACCTGGGCGTGGATCCACGCCAGCGGGTCCTCGAAGTCGTGGGCCACGTGCTTGTAGAACGCCTTGTAGTCGTCCTCACTGATCTCGGTGCGCGG
>CAZGJO010000077.1:1371-8854 GCA_964525685.1 uncultured Ectothiorhodospiraceae bacterium
GGGTCCACAGCGCCGAGGCCTGGTTGACCGTCTCCTGCTCGTCGCGGTCCGGCCCCTCCTCGCCCTGCTTCGGCATGCGGATGGGCAGGTCGATGTGGTCGGAGTAGGTGCGGATGATGTGGCGCAGGCGGTGGCCGTCGAGGAACTCGTCCTCGCCCTCGCGCAGATGCAGGGTGACGCGCGTTCCACGTTCGGCCCGCTCGATGGTCTCCAGGCTGTACTCGCCCTCGCCGGTGCTCTCCCAGCGCACGCCGTGTTCGGCGGTCATGCCGGCGCGGCGGGTCTCGACCACCACCCGCTCGGCGACGATGAAGGCGGAGTAGAAGCCGACCCCGAACTGGCCGATGAGCTCGGCGTCCTTGGCCTGATCGCCGCTGAGGGCGTCGACGAAGGCGCGGGTGCCGGAGTGGGCAATGGTGCCGAGATTCTCCACCACGTCGTCCCGGGACATGCCGATGCCGTTGTCGCTGACGGTGACCGTGCGCGCCTCGGGGTCGTAGTCCACAGTCACGCGCAGGTCCTCGTCACCCTCGTAGAGGGCCTGGTCGGCGATGGCCTCGAAGCGCAGCTTGTCGGCGGCGTCGGCGCCGTTGGAGATGAGCTCGCGGAGGAAGATCTCCTTGTTCGAGTAGAGCGAGTGGATCATCAGCTGCAGCAGCTGCTTCACCTCGGTCTGGAAGCTGTGGGTCTCGCGCTGTTCGGCTCCCATGGTCTGGTTTCCCCTTGCGGTTCGGTTGCGTATGAAGGCGTTGATATCAGTGCCTCGGATGTGGGGATGCCCGTGGGCGGATTCAACCCCCGCAACACGCCCCTTGAACTCTCTGCCGTTTTGCCCAACTCTGAGGGGAGGAATCCGCCTCCACGGGAGCAGACCACGCATGGCCACAGTGACGGTGCAGACCACCCCCTACGACGATCAGAAACCGGGCACCTCGGGCCTGCGCAAGCGCGTCCCGACCTTCCAGCAGCCCGGCTACCTGGAGAACTTCGTCCAGGCGATCTTCAATGCCGTCCCCGAACTCCGGGGCGGCACCCTGGTCCTGGGCGGCGACGGACGCTACTACAACCGCGAGGCGGTGCAGACCATCCTGCGCATGGCCGCGGCCCACGGCGTCGGTCGCGTGCTGGTGGGCCGCGACGGCCTGCTCTCCACCCCGGCGGCCTCGGCGGTGATCCGCGCCCACGACGCCACCGGGGGCATCGTCCTCTCGGCCAGCCACAACCCCGGCGGCCCGAACGGTGACTTCGGCATCAAGTACAACGTCGCCAACGGCGGTCCGGCGCCGGAATCGGTGACCAACGCCATCTTCGCCGCCAGCCGCGAGCTGACCGCGTACGCCATCAGCGATGTCGAAACGCCGGTGGACCTGGAATGCGTCGGCCGCACCACGGTCGAGGAGACCCTGGTGGAGGTCATCGACCCGGTGGCCGACTACGCCGCGCTGATGGAGGAACGGTTCGACTTCACCGCCATCGCCGACCTGCTCTCCGGCGACTTCCGCATGCGCTTCGATGCCATGCACGCCATCACCGGGCCGTACGCCCGGGCGATCCTCGAGGATCGCCTCGGCGCCCCGGAGGGCACGGTGATCAACGCCGTGCCGCTGCCCGACTTCGGCGGCGGCCACCCCGACCCGAATCTGGTCCACGCCCGCGAGCTGGTGGCCGAGGTCAACGGCCCCGACGGCCTCGACTTCGCCGCCGCCTCCGACGGCGACGGCGACCGCAACATGATCCTCGGCCGCGACTGCTTCGTGACACCGTCGGACAGCCTCGCCATCCTCGCCGCCATCGCCCACCACGCCCCGGGCTACGCCGGCGGCCTCAAGGGCATCGCCCGCTCGATGCCGACCAGCGCCGCCGCCGACCGGGTCGCCGAGGCGCTGGGAGTGCCGTGCTACGAGACCCCCACCGGCTGGAAGTTCTTCGGCAACCTGCTGGACGACGGCCGCATCACCCTCTGCGGCGAGGAGAGCTTCGGCACCGGCTCCGACCACATCCGCGAGAAGGACGGCCTCTGGGCGGTGCTGTTCTGGCTCAACATCCTCGCCGCCCGGCGCACCTCGGTGGCCGCCATCGTCCGCGACCACTGGCAGCGCTTCGGCCGCAACGTCTACAGCCGCCACGACTACGAGGGGCTGGCGATGGAGCCGGCCGCCGAACTGATGGATGACCTGCGCGCCCGCCTGCCGGGACTGCCGGGGCAGACCGTCAACGGCTTCACCGTCGAGACCGCCGACGACTTCGCCTACACCGATCCGGTGGACGGCAGCCGCGCCGAGGGCCAGGGGCTGCGGCTGGTCTTCACCGATGGCTCGCGGCTGGTGCTGCGCCTCTCCGGCACCGGCACCGAGGGCGCCACCCTGCGGGTCTATCTGGAGCGCTACGAGGCCGATCCGGACATCCTCGACCAGCCCACCGAGGCCCTGCTGGCACCGCTGGTGGAGGTGGCCGAGGCCATTGCCGGGATCCGGGCGCGCACGGGCCGCGACGCGCCGGACGTCATCACCTGACCCCGATCACCCCGGGCTTCAGCCCAGGACGCGCGCCCGAATGGTCGCGGCCAGTTCCTCCACCGACATGCGCGTGGCGTCGGCCATGGGGATGCCGGCCTGGCGCAGCAGCGCCTCCACCTGGGCCACCTCGCGCCGGCACTGGGGCAGCGAGGCGTAGCGGCTGTCGGGGCGCCGTTCCTGGCGGATGGCCGCCAGCCGCTGGGGCTCGATGGTCAGGCCGAAGACCTTGTCGCGGTGCTCGCGCAGCACCGGCGGCAGCCGCTCGGCCTCCAGATCGTCGTCGGTGAACGGGTAGTTGGCGGCGCGCAGACCGTACTGCAGGGCCAGATAGAGGCTGGTGGGCGTCTTCCCCGCGCGGGAGACCCCGGCCAGGATGACATCGGCCTGGGTGTAGTTGTCGGTACTGACGCCATCGTCGTGGCCCAGGGCGTAGTCGACGGCGTTGATGCGGCGCTGGTAGTGCTGCACGTCGCCGAGCCCGTGGGAGCGGCCGATGGCCGAATCGACCTCGTGGCCGAAGAGCTGCTCCAGCGGGCCGATGAAGGGCTCGAAGAAGTCGAAGAAGGGGGCATCCAGCGTCTCCAGGATGGTGCGCACCTCGGTGTCCAGGGTGGTGCTGAAGATCACCGGGGCGCGCCCCTCGGCCTCGCTCTCGCGCCGGATGCGCGCCACCGCGTCATGGGCGCGCGCCGGGGTGTTGACGAAGGGCAGCGTCCGCGAGCGGGCGGCGATGTCCGGGAAACGGGTCGTCAGGGCCCGACCGAGGGTCTCGGCGGTGATCCCGGTGCCATCGGAGACATAGTAGATGCTGAACATTGCTTGAGCCCCTGGATTGTTGTGCCCACTATACTAGAGTGGTATCCAGTACCATGCGAGGCGCCTCCGCGGAGCGCCCCTTCAACGCCAGGAAAGGAGGTCACAGTGACTGACCAGGCATACGTGATTCGATTCGAGGACCTGAGGATGACCGACGTCGACAAGGTCGGCGGCAAGAACGCATCGCTCGGGGAGATGATCAGCCAGCTGGGTGGCAAGGGGGTCAGCGTCCCCGGCGGCTTCGCCACCACCGCGAAGGCGTATCGCGACTTCCTCGAGGCCAACGACCTCCGTCAGCGGATCCGCGACATCCTCGCCGATCTCGACAGCAACGACACCCAGCGCCTGGCCGAAGTCGGCGCCACCATCCGCGGCTGGATCACCGAGGCGCCCTTCCACTCCGAGCTGGAGGCCGCCCTGCGCCAGGCGTACAACGACATGCTGGCGGAGCACGACCACACCATCGAGCTGGCCGTGCGCTCCTCGGCCACCGCCGAGGACCTGCCCGACGCCTCCTTCGCCGGCCAGCAGGAGACCTACCTCAACGTCAGCACGGAAGAGGACTTCATGCAGGCCATGAAGGGCGTCTACGCCTCCCTCTACAACGACCGCGCCATCTCCTACCGCATCCACCAGGGCTTCGACCACGACGAGGTGGCGCTCTCCGCCGGGGTCCAGCGCATGGTCCGCAGCGACATCGGCTCCAGCGGCGTGATCTTCACCCTCGACACCGAATCGGGCTTCCGCGACGTGGTCTTCATCACCGGCGCCTGGGGCCTCGGCGAGACCGTGGTCCAGGGCTCGGTGAATCCCGACGAGTTCTACGTCCACAAGCCGACCCTGGACGCCGGCCACTACCCCATCGTCGCGCGCACCCTCGGCGAGAAGGCCATCCGCATGGTCTACCTGGAAGAGGGCACCGACGCCGAGGGGCACGCCACGCGCACCGAGGAGACCCCCGAAGCCGACCGCAAGCGCTTCTGCATCAACGACGAGGACGTCGCCAGCCTGGCCCGCCAGGCGGTGACCATCGAGGAGCACTACGGCCGCCCCATGGACATCGAGTGGGGCAAGGACGGCCGTGACGGGCGCCTGTTCATCCTCCAGGCGCGCCCGGAGACGGTGCGCAGCCAGGAGACCGGCCAGTCCATCCAGCGCTACGCCATGAAGGAGCGCGGCGAGGTGCTGATCAGCGGTCGCGCCATCGGCGACCGCATCGGCGCCGGCCGCCTGCGGCTGGTGGATTCGCCGAAGGAGATGCACAAGGTCGAGCCCGGCGACATCCTGGTCACCGACATGACCGACCCCGACTGGGAGCCGATCATGAAGCGCGCCTCGGCCATCGTCACCAACCGCGGCGGGCGCACCTGCCACGCCGCGATCATCGCGCGCGAGCTCGGCATCCCGGCGGTGGTCGGCGCCACCGGCGCCACCGAGGCCCTCCCCGACGGCGAGATGGCCACCGTCTCCTGCGCCGAGGGCGATTCCGGCTACGTCTACAAGGGCGAGCTCGACTTCGAGGTCAAGGACGTCAGCCTGGAGACCATGCCCGAGCTGCCGTTCAAGGTGATGATGAACGTCGGCAACCCGGAGCGCGCCTTCAGCTTCCAGTTCCTGCCCAACGCCGGCGTCGGGCTGGCGCGGCTGGAGTTCATCATCAACCGGATGATCGGCATCCACCCGAAGGCGTTGCTGAACTACGACGACCAGACCCCGGAGGTGCGCGCCGCCATCGACGAGCGCATCGCCGGCTACGACGACGGCCCGAGCTTCTACGTCGACCGCCTGGCCGAGGGCATCGGCACCCTGGCCGCCGCCTTCTGGCCGAAGCCGGTGATCGTGCGCATGTCCGACTTCAAGTCCAACGAGTACGCCAACCTGGTCGGGGGCGAGCGCTACGAGCCCAACGAAGAGAACCCGATGCTCGGCTTCCGGGGGGCTTCGCGCTACATCAGCGACAACTTCCGCCCCTGCTTCGAGCTGGAAGTGAAGGCGCTGCGCAAGGTGCGCGAGACCATGGGCCTGAACAACGTCGAGGTGATGATCCCGTTCGTGCGCACCGTCGACGAGGGCAAGGCCGTGGTCGACCTGCTGGCGGAGAACGGCCTGCGGCGCGGCGACGAGGGCCTGCGGATCATCATGATGTGCGAGATCCCCTCCAACGCCCTGCTCGCCGACCAGTTCCTGGAGCACTTCGACGGCTTCTCCATCGGCTCCAACGACCTGACCCAGCTGACCCTCGGCCTCGACCGCGACTCCGGGCTGGTGGCCGAGGCCTTCGACGAACGCGACCCGTCGGTGAAGGCGCTGCTGCACATGGCCATCCAGGCGTGCCGCAAGGCGGACAAGTACATCGGGATCTGCGGCCAGGGGCCGTCGGACTACCCGGATCTGGCGGCGTGGCTGATGGAGGAGGGGATCACCAGCGTGTCGCTGAACCCCGATTCGGTGGTGGATACCTGGCTGTATCTGGCGAACCACGTGAAGGAGTAACCGGGCTTCGCGTCGGGGCTCCGGCTGGGCTCCGGCCCCGGAACCCTCAGGCGTCGCCACTCTCCGCCTGCGGATCCGCATGGTGCGTCGTCTCGTAGAGGTACTTCTCCAGCGCCTCGTAATCGATCCGCGACGAGATCACCCCCGACGAGGAGAGGGAGGGATTCAGCAGCGCCCCGCGCTTCTTCAGCTCATTGAGGATGGCCTTGATGGAGGGCCGGCTCGCGCCGGTGTCCTGGGCGATCTCGGTGAGGTTGAGCTCCACCTGCGGCCCCACGCGCTCGCCGGCCTCCGGCCACTGGCGCATGATGTAGTAGCCGACGATCCAGCGGTCCCGCTGCCCGCGCAGCTCGGCGTTGGACTCGTTGGCGGCGGCCACCTTGGAGGTCAGGGAGTTGAGCACCCGCACGGCCAGTTCCGGCGTCTTGCCCAGCGCCTTGAGGAAATCCTCGTTGGTGAAGCCGACCACCTTGGCCGGCTCCGAGGCGCGCACCGTCCCCGTGCGCTTCTGCTCGTGGAAGATCCCCATCTCACCGAAGATGGCGCCCGGCCCCACCTCGGCGATGGTGGTCTGGTTGCCGAACTCGTCCTCGCGCAGCACCTCGGCCTTGCCGTCGAGCAGGATGAAGACCCAGTGGGAGGCGTCCCCTTCGTGGAAGATCTCCCGCCCCTTGTCGTAGAAGCGCACCTTGCCCTGACGGGTCAGGAAATCCGCCAGCTGCTGACTCGGCTTGCCGGAACGGCTTGGCGCCCCGCTGTAGTTCTGCACCGACATCTGCTCTCCTCCCTGTCCGATAGTATGCTCGACCTCGGGTCCACCCATTCTACCCTGCCAAGGCAGCGTGTCCGGACCTGTTCCCCGTTTTTATGAAGCAGGCTGTCCAATATTTCAACGAACGCACACCACCCGCCCCCGGAAATCGCCCCCGACTGCTAGCATGCCGCTGTTTCAAAGGAAGAACCCGAGCCACCGATGAGGCCGAAGCATGACCCATTCCGATGAGAAACCCGCGCGACTCGGCGAAGGGATCCGACGCATCCTGCTGGAATACGGCCGCGCCCGCGATGTCGATGCGGGCACCCGGCTGATCCGGGAGGGCAGCCAATCCACTGCGGTCTATGCCATCGTGGCCGGCGAGGCCGACGTGCTGGTGGATGGCGGCTACGGTCGACCCCACCACGTCGCTCGCCTCGGAGCCGGTTCGGTCTTCGGCGAGATCGGGATCTTCCACGACTTCCAACGCACCGGTTCGGTGGACGCCGCCACCCCCCTGGAGGTCATCGAGTTCGACAACGACGACTTCATGCTCGCGGTGACCAAACTGCCGGAGCTGAACTTCCGCCTGCTGAGCTCCCTCTCCTGGAAGGTCGAACACACCAACCGCCACCTTGCCACCGGCTACATGGACCAGTCCCGCTGGGCCGTGGCCTTCCAGCTGCTGCGGCTGCGCGACGGACACGAGAGCCCGCACTTCACAGCCGATCCGGAGGCCCTGGCGCGCACCCTCAACTGTCCCCTGTCCAACATCCACGCCATCCTCGACGAGTTCGCCGCGGAAGGGGCACTGGAACGGCAAGTTCGGGACAACGGTTCTGTCGCCATCCGGCTGGATCCCGTGGCCCTGGAGCGCCTGATGGTGGAACGCTGCCACGACACC
>CAZGJO010000078.1:0-7559 GCA_964525685.1 uncultured Ectothiorhodospiraceae bacterium
CGGCGAACGCATCACCGAGGCGGCGGTGATGCGCGAGGCGGTGACCACCTTCACCGCCCGCGCCGCCGAGAAGCTGCGCGAGGAGGACCAGCTCGCCGGCGGCCTCAGCGTCTACCTGCGCACCAACGCCCACAACCCGCGCGAGCCGCAGTACCACCCGGTGGCCAGCACCCGCCTGGCGACCCCCAGCGACGACAGCCGCACCCTGGTCCACGCCGCCGTGGGCCTGCTCGGCCGGATCTGGCGTGACGGCCACCGCTACATGAAGGCGGGGGTGATGCTCACCGACACCTCGCCGCGCCACGGCCGCCAGGACGACCTGTTCGCCGATGAACACACCCGCCCCGAGGGTCGCGCCCTGATGCAACTGATGGACACCCTCAACGCCCGCCGCCCCGACAGCCTGTGGCTGGCCGGCCAGGGACGCGGCGGCCGGGGCCGCTGGCGCATGGACCGCAACCGCCTCTCCCCCGCCTACACCAGCCGCTGGAGCGACATCCCGAAGGTCCGCTGACGGCGCCCTGCCCCCGTCGCCCCCCGCCCTCCGCCCCGATCCCGCGGGCGCGGGAAAATATTTCTCCGCACCATTGCACAACATCTGTACAAGTTATTACGCTTAATTTGCGTCAATCAGAGGCGCAAACTTATACAGAAAACGTACAGCAAGAAGAGGGCATCACCATGGAAGTCGTACAGTTCGGTACCGATGACATCGAAAACACCCTGGCCAAGATGGGCGAGGGCCAGCTCGACAAGCTCGCCTTCGGCGCCATCCAGCTCGACGCCGACGGCAACATCCTGCAGTACAACGCCGCCGAGGGCGACATCACCGGACGCGATCCGAAATCCGTGATCGGCAAGAACTTTTTCAAGGACGTCGCGCCGTGCACCGACTCCAAGGAGTTCAAGGGCCGATTCGAGGAGGGCGTCAAACAGGGCAACCTCAACTCGATGTTCGAATACACCTTCGACTACCAGATGCAGCCGACCAAGGTGAAGGTCCACATGAAGAAGGCCATGGTGGGCGACTCCTTCTGGATCCTCGTCAAGCGAGCCTGAAAGGCAGAACGGACCCCGTCGGAGGAAACCGGACGGGAAGACCGGCCGGCGGCCTTCCCCGCCGGCCCCGGAACGAAAAGGATGAACCCCATGAACCTGACCGCCACCGATCTGCTGCCCATGGTCACCGATCTCGTCCGTGACGAGCTCGCCCGGCTGCGCCACTGCAGCCCCCTGGACATGGACAGCCGTCGCTGGACCCCGGACACCCGCATCGGCGGCGAGACCATCGACGCCGACTCCATCGAACTGATCCATCTGGTCACCGCCTGCGCCGAACGCTTCGGCCTCCAGGAGCTGGACGCCGGCGACTACCTGTTGCGCCAGCGCACCCTCGGAGAATGGGCGGAACTGGCGGCCACCGGGCTCGAGCGCACCGGCGCCCTGACCTTTCGCACCTCGGGGACCACCGGCGAACCGCGCGCCCACCGCCACCGCCTGGCCGACCTCGCGCAGGAGGTCGACGCCCTGGCGGGGCTGCTCCCCGGGGCCCGCCGCATCGTCAGCCTGGTGCCCAGCCACCACATCTACGGCTGCCTGATGACCGTCCTGCTGCCGAAGGCCCTGGGCATCCCGGTGATCCACGATGGCGACGGCAGCGGCCGCCCGCCAGCGGACCTCGCCGCCGGGGATCGGCTCATCGGCTTCCCGCTGCGCTGGCGCCAGCTGCTGGCCGGTCCCGCCTCCTTCCCCGCCGGGATCGAGGCCGTGACCTCCACCGCCCCCTGTCCCACCGAAACCGTCGAGGCGCTGTACAACGCCGGTATCGAACGGGTGGTGGCGATCTACGGCGCCACGGAGACCGGCGGGGTCGGCTACCGCACCGATCCCGAGGCGCCCTACCGGCTGTTCGACCACTGGCAGTGGCACGACGAACAGCTCTGGCGCACCGCCCCCGACAGCGCCGAGGCCACGCCGTATACCCCGCAGGACACCCTGCAGTTCGTTGACGAGCGGGACTTCCACCCGCTGGGCCGGCGCGACGGTGTCGTGCAGGTGGCCGGTACCAACGTCCACCCGGACAGCGTGTCCGAACGGCTCAACGAACACCCGCTGGTGAACGAGTGCGCCGTGCGGCTGGACCGTACCGCCGAGCCGCGCCTGACCGCGCGCATCGTGCTGGTCCCGGGCTGCGAACCGAGCGAGGCCGAGGCGGAACTGCGCCGCTGGATCCGCAGCAACCTGCGCACCCCGGAGCGCCCGGCCGTGCTGACCTTCGTCGACGAGTTGCCACGCTCGGCCATGGGCAAGCCTCTCGGCTGGCGGGAGAGCGCCTGATGAGCCACACCTTTGACGGTACCCCCCTCGACGTTGCCGCCATCGAGGCCATCGCCGACGGCGCGCCGGTCGCCCTGAGTCGCGAAGTCCTAGAACAGGCGGCCCATGGTCGCGCCCATCTCGACCGGCTGTTGGAGGAGCGCCGCCTGATCTACGGCGTCACCACCGGCTACGGCCCCCTCGCCGGGCGCTCCATCGATCCGGGCCAGTCAGCGGAACTGCAACGCAACCTCGTCTACCACCTCGCCAGCGGCACCGGCCCCGCCCTGCTGCGGCACACCGTGCGCGCCATCATGGCGGTGCGCCTGAACACCCTGGCCCAGGGCCATTCGGCGGTGCGTCCCGAACTGCTGTCCCTGCTGGCCGACTGGCTCAACGACGATCTCGTGCCGGTGGTCCCGGCCCGGGGCACCGTGGGCGCCAGCGGGGATCTGACCCCGCTGGCCCACATCGCCCTGGCGCTGATGGGCGAGGCCGAGGTCGACGACGGCGGCACCGTCCGCCCCGCCGCCGAGGCCCTGGCCGAGCGCGGCTGGTCACCGCTGGATCCGGCGGCCAAGGACGGCCTCGCGCTGGTCAACGGCACCGCAGCCATGACCGGCATCGCCGCCCTCAACGCCACCGCCGCCCGGCGCGCCCTGGACTGGGCGCAGCGGCTGACGGTCGTCTACGCCGAATGCCGGGGCGGCCGCCTCGAGGCGTGGCGCCCGGCGATCGGGGCATTGCGCCCCCACCCCGGCCAGCAGGCCGCCCACACCGCCCTCAACGCACTGGCGACCGACAGTCGGCGGCTGCGTCCGGCCGCGCCGACCTGGCTGCCGGAGGCCGTGGACGGTGCCCGGCCGGTGGGCGGGGCCGCCGAGGTCCCGCAGGATCCGTACACCATCCGCTGCGCGCCGCAGCTGTTCGGCGCCGTCGCCGACGCCCTCGACCACCACGAGACCACGGTGAACCGCGAGATCAATGCGGTCACCGACAACCCGGTCTTCTTCCCGGAGACCGACGACGTCCTCCACGGCGGCAACTTCTACGGCCAGCACGTCGCCTTCGTCTCCGACGCCCTGAGCAACGCCCTGGTCACGCTCGCCGTGCACAGCGAGCGGATGGTCGCCCGCATCACCGACGAGGCCCAGAACGGCGGCCTGCCGGCCTTCCTCCAGGGGCGCGACACCGGGCTGCACAGCGGCTTCATGGGCGCCCAGGTCACCGCCTCGGCCCTGGTGGCCGAGATGCGCACCCTGGTGCTGCCGGCCTCGGTGCAGTCCATCCCGACCAACGCCAACAACCAGGACGTGGTCACCATGGGCACCATCGCGGCACGCAAGACCGCCGACATCCTCGAGCAGCTGCACGAGCTCCAGGCCATCACCGCCCTGATCATGGCCCAGGCCATGGAGCTCACCGACGCCGAGCTGGACGGTTTCGCCGCGGCCTCGCGCGCCCTGCACGCCCGGGTGCGCGAGACCGCCGCGCCGCTGGAGGGGGATCGCCCACTGCACGGCGACATCGCCGCCCTCGCCCGACGGCTGGCCAATGGTGAGCTGCCCCGGGAACAGCCGGATGGCGCGTGGGAAATGGCGTGTTAACGTAGCGCAAAAACCGCCGGGGCAAGCCCATGTACAACGTCGCCACCCACGGCCCCTTCCGGGGCCTGAACCCCCGTGTCGCCCTCATCACCATCCTGGGGGTGTTCGCCATCGTCCTGCTGGCCATCTACCGCACCGACGACGTCGAACACGTGGTCAACGGCAGTCGCGCCTTCATCACCCCGCTGCTGGAGTGGTACTACGTGGTGGTCATGGCCTTCTTCCTGGCCATGGTGATCTGGCTCGGGGTGGGTCGGTACAAGAATGTCCGCCTCGGCCACGATCAGGAGGTGCCGGAGTTCACCACGGTCTCCTGGCTGGCGATGCTGTTCGCCGCCGGCATGGGGGTCGGGCTGCTCTTCTGGGCGGTGGCCGAGCCGCTCTCCCACTACGGCGGCAACCCCTTCCTGGCCGAAGGCCACGAAACCGCTGCCGCCGCCGACATGTCCATGGTGCTGACCTACTTCCACTGGGGGCTCAACGCCTGGGGGGTCTTCGCCCTGCTGGCGCTGATCCTGGCCTACTTCGGCTATCGCAAGGGGCAGCCGCTGGCGCTGCGCTCCGCGCTGCACCCGATGATCGGCAAGCACACCCACGGCTGGTGGGGCGACATGGTCGACCTGCTGGCCATCCTCGCCACGGTCTTCGGCATCGTCACCACCCTGGGGCTCGGGATCCAGCAGCTGGGGTCGGGCATCAGCCATGTCACCGGATTCGAGGGCGGGGTCCGCACCGAGCTGGTCATCACCGCCGTGCTCTCGGTCATCGCCATCGTCTCGGTGGTCACCGGCGTCAGCGTCGGGGTGCGGCGGATCAGTCAGGCCAACCTCTGGCTCAGCATCGCCCTGCTGGGTCTGCTGCTCATCTGGGGCCCGACCCAGTACCTGCTCGCCCTGGTGGTGCAGTCCACCGGGAACTACCTGCAGAACCTGCTGGAGCTGTCGTTCTACACCCACGCCAACCAGCCGAAGGAGTGGCACGCCGCCTGGACCGTCTTCTACTGGGGCTGGTGGCTGGCCTGGGCCCCCTTCGTCGGCCTGTTCATCGCCCGGATCTCGCGCGGGCGGACCCTGCGTGAATTCGTCATGGGGGTGCTGCTGGTCCCGACCCTGATCACCTTCGTCTGGCTCGGCCTGCTCGGCGGCACGGCGCTGCACGCCGAGGTCAGCGGCATCGCCGCCATCGCCGACGCCGTGGCCGAGGACGTCACCCGGGCCACCTTCGTGACCATGGAGACCCTGGAGCCGGCGGCCATCGCGCAGATCGGCGGCGTGCTCATCACCGTGCTCATCGCCACCTATCTGCTGACCTCGGCCAACGCCGGGATCGTGGTCATCAACACCCTGCTGGCCCATGGCTCCACCGAGCACCGTTCCGTGCATCTGGTGATCTGGGGGGTCATCCTCGGTCTGCTCACCGCCGTGCTGCTGCTCGCCGGCGGCCTGGAGATCCTGCAGGGCGCCGTGATCCTCGCGGCCCTGCCCTTCTCCCTGGTCATGCTGGTGATGGTCGCCGGACTCGTTCGCGGCCTCGAGGACGAACGCTACGCCCCGCGCCCGGGGGAATACACCATCGCGCCCAGCGAACCGTGGCACGTGCCCGATCGGCTGCCCGAGGACTTCGACGAGGAGGACGACGCCCCGCTGGCCGAGGAGAGCGACACGCCGGACAGCGACACCCAGCCGGAGCGACGCGGCTGATCCCTTGTGTCCGGCGGGTCAAGGCACCATATTCAGCGACAGAATCCACCACAGAAGGAGCGCAAGACATGGCCAGATACTGGGTTGTCGCTGCGGATGCAAGCCACGCCCGCCTGTTCTCGCGGGAGAAGAAGTTCAGCGCCCTGGAGGAGGTCGAGGACCTCGCCCACCCGGAGTCCCGCCTCCATCGGCACGAGATGGAGCGCGACCGGCCCGGTAGTGTCCAGGAGTCCACGGCCTACGGGGAAAGCCCCAACGCCGAGCCCACGGATCCCAAGGTGCGCGAGGCCGAGGAGTTCGCCCAGGAGCTGGCCCGGCGACTGGAAAAGGGGCGCAAGGAGGGGGCCTTCCAGGAGCTGGTCATCGCCGCCGCACCGAAGTTCCTCGGCATGCTGCGCCAGAAACTGGATGCCCCCACCCGCGATACCATCGCCTGCGAGGTCAGCAAGAACGTTACCCGTGAGCCCAGCCAGACCATTGCAAAGACGGTGGACGAGGCCTTCGGCTGACCTGCTATCACGCCCCTGCCGGCCCATGTACCCTCGGGCCGGCTTCTCCTCGCTGCCCGCCGGGCCGACCGGCCCGGGGTCCGTCTCGCCTCAGGCCAGGTTGTAGCGCTTGAGCTTGCTGCGGAGGGTCGCGCGGGTGATGCCGAGCATTTCGGCGGCGCGGCTCTGGTTGCCCCGGGTGTGGACCATCACCTGGTCCAGCAGCTGGGGCACCACCTGGTCGAGCACCTCACGATAGAGGTCGTGGGGCATCTCGCCGTCCAGATCGGTAAAGTACTGACGCAGGGCCCGCTGGACGCAGGCCTGTAGATGGGGGGCATCGGTGCCGACCGCCGGGATATCGGGGGCTTCGAATGCAACGCTCTGATCCATGCCGAGCTCTCCTTGTTGTGTGTGTTCTGTGACCGCGTTCACAACATAACCACACATCCCCCGGGTGTACCACACCGGCCGCGTCAAACTTCACCGACAACTTGTCCCCGGGCTCAGCGGGAGGCGCGGATCACCGCCCGCCCCTCATGCGTAAGGAAAAGCTGGCGCCCCCAGACCGTGTAGTCATCGACCAGGGCAAGGGCCCGGGGGAAGAGCTCGTCCACCGCCACGGGCTCTTCGAGGCAGGTCTCACGGCTGGTGGTAACGCTGGCAATGCGCAGCCCCGCCTCGTTCTCGTAGGTGGCCGAGTAGTTGTTGCAGCCCAGCCGACCACTGATGGTGCCACTACCGATGTTCATGGTGACCTTCTCGGGGTCGGTGACCCGGGAGCCGCCCACCTCCTGCACGTACCACTGCCCCGACGGCAACCCACCATTCAACGGCATGTTCAGGGCGCACCCCTGGGTGGACAGCCCCAGTCCGCCGCCGGTCACCGCCAGCAACACGGCGCGCGCGATCCGGCGCATGCGCCGGCCCTCTCCTTTGTGTCTGGCTCCCATCGCCTTCGTCCCCACTGAAAAATCGCTCCTTCCGGCTCCGCCGCCCACGGCGAAGCCCCACTCCCCAAGAATCGATCAGATTGTCAGCGCACGCCACCCCCCGTAGAGTTCGCTCCCATGAAGACAACGATCCCCGTGCTGAAACGGCGTGCCGGTTCTCCCGAGCGGCTCGCCGCCGCCGAAACTTTAGGCCTGCCGCCCGTGGTCACGCGGGTGCTCGCCGCCCGGGCCGAGGCCGCCGGAGTCGAGCCGGCTTGGCTGCTCGATCTCGGCCTCGGTGGCCTCGACTCGCCGGCGGGACTGCCGGACATCGACGCCGCTGCCGCGCGCATCGCCCGGGCCGTCACCAACGGCGAGCGGATCGCCCTGGAGACCGACCACGACGTCGATGGCCAGACCGCCCACGCGCTCTTCCATCGTGCCCTGGTGGACGGCTTCGGGCATCCCCCCGAACGGGTCCAGAGCTACATCGGCCACCGGCTCACCGAGGGTTAC
>CAZGJO010000078.1:7569-8802 GCA_964525685.1 uncultured Ectothiorhodospiraceae bacterium
CCGACGGCGTCTGCAACCGCATCCTCGCCGCCGGAGAACGCCCCGATCTGGTCATCACCGCCGACAACGGCTCTTCCGATGTGGCGCGTATCCAGCGACTCCAGGCCGCCGGCATCGACGTGGTGGTCACCGATCACCACGAACTCCCCGCCGAGGGCCCCCCGCCGGCGCTGGCCTGCGTGAATCCGACCCGTCCGGACAGCGCCTATCCCGACCCGCTCATTGCCGGGGTCGCGGTGGCCTGGTTGGTGATCGCCCACACTCGCCAGTACCTGCCGCCGGAACGCGCCGAGGGCCTGCGCCTCTCCGCCCTGCTCGACCTGGTCGCGCTGGGCACCGTGGCCGACTGCGTCAGCCTCTCGCGCAGCCGCAACAACCGGATCTTCATCGACGCCGGGCTGCGCATCGCCAACGCCGCCGACGCCCGCCCCTGCTGGGCCGCCCTGCGCGAGCCGCTGCGCGCCCGGGAGCGCCCGTTCACCGCCCAGGACCTCGCCTTCGGCGCCGGTCCGCGCCTCAACGCCCGCGGCCGGCTGGACGAGGCCATGGCGGGGGTCCACTTCCTGCTGGCCGAAACCCGGGAGGAGGCCGACCGCTACGCCGCCCTGCTGGAGCAGGAGAACACCACCCGCAAGGGCATCGAGGCGGAACTCAAACGCGCCGCCATGGCGGCCGCCGAGCCGCAGTTCAACGCCGGTCGCACCGCCCTGGTGGTGAACTTCGCCGCCGACGGCCACGCCGGGATCCACGGCATCGTCGCCAGCCGCCTGGTGGAACACTTCGGCCGCCCGGCCGCCTGCCTGTCGGCGAAGGCGGACGATCCCGCCCTGCTCACCGGCTCCCTGCGCGGCATCCCCGGCGTCCACGTGCGCGACGCCCTGCAGCGGGTCGCCGACCACCACCCGGACCTCTTCACCGCCTTCGGCGGCCACGCCGGGGCGGCGGGCTGCACCCTCCCCACCGCCGAGCTGGACCGCTTCTCCGAGGCGCTGGACGCGGCCTTCGGCGCCCAGCTGGCCGGCGAGGTGCCGCAGCCGGTGCGGGAGACCGATGGCCCGCTCCCCGTCGCCGAGACGACCCTGGAGACGGCCCGGGCCCTGGAGGCCATTGCCCCCTACGGCCGGGAGTTTCCGGAGGCCGTCTTCGAAGTGACCCTCCGGGTGGAAGAGGTACGTGTGCTGGGGGCGGCGGGTGAGCATCTGAAACTGCGCGGCACGCCGATGGACGACGGCG
>CAZGJO010000079.1:0-8771 GCA_964525685.1 uncultured Ectothiorhodospiraceae bacterium
AGGCCCCCAGCGCCAGGCTGGCGGCCACCATCGGCGCCTGTCCCCGACGCACCACCTGAAAGATGTCCAGCCGCTCGAGGCTGGCCGGATCCATCAGGCTCTGGTGTCGGCTCGGGCAGAGTTCCACCGCCACCGCGTCATGGTCGCCGGAGGCCAGGTGCGTCTGCACGGCCTCGGCACTGGTACGGGAAACGTGGGCGGTCCCCAGCAGGGTGATGCGCTGTCCGCCGGGGAACGTGACGGTGGCGGTGGGCTGGTCGCTCAAGCGAACCGACTCAGTTGAACTCGGCCTCGATGAAGGCGGCCAGGTTGGCGATGTCCTCATCACTGAGGTTGCGGGCGTGCGGGGCCATCACGTTGGTGTGCTGGCCGATGGTCTCGCCATCGCGATAGCGCTCCAGCTTGTCGACGACGGTCTCCGCGCTGAGCCCCTTGACCGGCGGGAAGATGCCGCTGCCGGAGCCGTCTGCCTGGTGGCAGGAGATGCAGGTGTTGTAGCTGCTTTCGCCGGCGCTGATGTCGCCGGCGTGGGCGGCCCCGAGGCCGGTGGTCATCGCCAGGGCCCCCAGGGCCAGGATGGACTTGTACATGATCGTGGACTCCTCGCTCGCATATTAGGGTGGACTTATGTTTTAGACTCTGTCCAGACATCCTCCTTGTACCACTGCACCCCCGGGATGGCAAGAAAAACGCGCCATGGCGCGGATCCCAAGTCTTTCACTGGGGGGGGGTCCTTTCCATACCGCAATGGTCAAATTTTCCACAGCGCCGGGATACTACCAGCCTCGACGGCGAAGTGGTACCCCATTGGACCGGGTGTCAGGTGAAAAGTGCCAACAGTTCGCCGGCCGGGCGGCGGTTGCCCCCGTCCCGGCTGATGGAGCGCGCGACGTCGAAGCGCTCCAGTCGGGCCCCGCCGTAGTGGTCGCGGGTGAAGGGGGTGTCGTGGTTCGAGAGGAGGACCGGAACCCCGCGCTTGGCCGCACGCTCGGCCGCCCGCGCCAGCCGGAGCTGCTCTTCCCGGGCGAAGCGCAGCGGTCCGTAGCCGGTGAAGCTGGCGGTGGGGCTCAGCGGGACGTAGGGCGGGTCGGCGTAGATCACGTCACCGGGGCGGGCGGCGTCGAATTCCGCTTCGAAGTCGCCGCTGGCCAGTTCCAGCGTTCCGGCGCGGGTCCGCTCCCAGAAGGCGTGCATCTCGGCCTCCGGGAAGTAGGGGCGGCGGTAGCGGCCGAACGGGACGTTGTAACCGCCGCTGCGGTTGTAGCGGCAGAGGCCGTTGTAGCCGTGGCGGTTGAGGTAGACGAACAGGCGCGCGCGCTCGGCCGGATCGGGGCTGGCGTTGAAGGTCGCCCGCAGGGCGTAGTAGGCCTCGGCCCGGTTGTTCTCCGGGGTGAACAGCTCCCGGCAGGCGTCGATGAACGCCGGTCCCCGCTCGGCCAGTTCCCGGTAGAGCGCGATCAGGTCGCGGTTGCTGTCCACCAGCCGCAGGGCCGGGTAGGGGCTGTTCAGGCCGACCGCCGCGGCGCCGGCGAACGGCTCGATGAGGCGTTCACCGGCCGGCAGCAGGGGCAGGATGCGGTCGAGCAGCCGGTACTTGTTGCCGGCCCATTTGAGGAAGGGGCGTCGGTGGCTCATGTCATTTTCTTGACGAAGACCCGGGCATTGCGCTGGTAGTTGTACAGGGCCTGGCGGGCCATGGGCAGGTCATCCAGGGCGGCCGGTTCGAAGCCGCGCTCCTGGAACCAGTGGGCCGTGCGGGTGGTGAGCACGAACAGCCCGACCAGACCCTGCTCCCGGGCGCGGCGCTCCAGCAGCGTCAACAGGGCGTCGCCGCGACCGGCCCCCTGATAGTCCGGCGCCACGGCCAGACAGGCCAGCTCCCCCAGCGCGTCGTCCGGGAAGGGGTAGAGGGCGGCGCAGGCGATGATGGCCCCGTCGCGTTCGACCACCATGAAGCGGTCGATCTCCGTCTCCAGCTGTTCGCGGGAGCGGCGCACCAGGACGCCGTCCGCCTCCAGCGGGGCGATGAGCTCCAGGATCCCGCCGACATCGTCGATGCCGGCGGTGCGGGTCCCCTCCAGCCGCTGGCGGCTGATCAGGGTGCCGATCCCCTCGCGGGTGAACAGCTCCAGCAGCAGCGCCCCTTCGCGATCGCGCTCCAGCAGGTGGACGCGCGGCACCCCGTGGCGGCAGGCCTGGATGGCCTGCTCCAGGACCCGCCCGGCGGCGTCATCACCGACCAGCGGGGCCGCCTCGTCGGGGTTGAGCTCGTCCAGCAGACGGCCGTCCCGGCGCGGCAGGCTGCCCGGTTCGGTCAGGTGGATCAGCTTGTCGGCGCCCAGCGCCGTGGCGGCGCGCGCGGCCACCTCCTCGGCGCTCAGGTTGAAGACCTCGCCCGTGGGGGAGTAGCCCAGCGGCCCCAGCAGGACCATGGCCTCGTTGGCCAGGGCCGTGCGCAGGGCCGGGGTGTCCACCCGCCGGACCTCACCGGTATGGCGGAAGTCGACACCGTCGCGGATCCCCCGGGGGCGCGCGGTGATGAAGTTCCCCGAGAGGACGCGGATGGCGAGCCCCGCCATGGGCGAATTGGCCAGCCCCATGGAGAGGCGCGCCTCCACCTCCACCCGCACCGCGCCCACCGCCTGGGTGACCGCCGGCAGGGCGTCGTCGCCGGTGAGACGCAGGCCGTCGGCATAGGCCGGCTCGACACCGGCCTCGGCCAGCCGCGCGTCGATCTGGGGCCGCGCGCCGTGTACCAGGACCAGTCGCACGCCGAGGCTGTGCAGCAGGGCCAGATCGTGGATCAGGTGGGGGAAGTCGCCGTCGGCCACCGCCTCGCCGCCGAAACAGACCACGAAGGTCCGCCCGCGAAAGGCGTTGATGTAGGGCGAACTGTGCCGGAACCAGTCGACGAAGGCGCGAGAGGCGGCGCTGTTCTCGGGAAGATGCGGATCCATGGGGTCGATAGCATGGGTCGCCGTCCCCGGTGCGTCAACTCTCGCCGGGTGTTCAGTTGAAGCCGAGGACCAGGGCGATGAGCCCGCTGACCTCGTGGCTCTGGTCGACCAGCGGGCTGTCCCGGATGGAGTCATCGAGACGGCTGGACTGGACCTGGCTGAACAGGGCCAGACGGGGGGTAAAGCGGTAGTGGATCCCGAGCTGGACGTACGGGTTGCTGGCCGAGCGGCCGTCGTACGCGGGGCGGTCGTCGGTGGTCTCGTCGTCCTCGACCCCGTAGTAGTAGTCCACCAGGTTGGCGCTCTGCCAGACGTTCCCCACGGCCGGGGTCAGGGTCAACCGTTCATTGACCGGCCAGCGGTGGGTCAGGCTCAGGTCCGCCTCCTGACCCTCGTGGACCCAGAGGATGTCGGAGCTCGCCCGGGCGCGCACCGCCCAGCGCGTCGTCAGGTGGCTGTTGAACTGGAGGCCGGCATCCACGGAGGCGTGGCGGGTGCTCATGCCGTCGAGATCATCGCTGTCGCCACTGCTGTACCCCTGGAAGCGCGGCCGCAGGTAGGCCGTCCACTCGAAGCGGCGGCTGTCGTTGAGCCGGTAGCCCGCCTGCAGGCCGCGCAGGTGGAAGCGCTCTCCCTCCCAGTTGGCGAACGGTACGGTCCGGGTGCCGGGGATGTCGACGCCGCGATAGGGGCTGGTGGGGAAGATGGTCGCGACGCCGATGGACACCGTCGGCCGCTCGCCGCCGGTCAGGGCCGCGGCGTTGCCCGTGCCGAGCAGCAGCAGGGTGCCGGCGAGCAGGCCGAGGGTGCCGTGCGCCGGGGCGGCTTTTCTCGCGCGCGCATCCCTCACAGCCCGATCCCCACGCCGATGCCGAACTGGACCCGGGTGCTGCCCGGCTGGGTCGTTGTCCCGCGTGGCCAGAGGTGGAGCGCCTCCACCTCCACCCGGGGGTAGCGGTAGTCCGCCTCGCCCACCTTGCCTTCGAGGATGGCGCTGAACGTGCCGCGTACCAGGACCTGCCGGCCGGTCTTGAAGTCGGCCGGCTCCAGATAGTCCGCCTCCACGGCGAAGAAGCGTCCCTGGGGCGCGCGCTGGGTGTGGGGCCGCCCACGCGCATCCAGCGGGAAGGCGAGGACCTCCAGCCAGGTCTCGTCGGGCTGGTTGTCGATGGCGAGGATGACCCCGCCCCAGAGCACCGTGCGGTCCAGCGCCTCGGTCTCCACCGCCTCGCGCGGGCCGGGCTCGCGCTCCGCGCCTTCCTCGCTGATGGGCGGCGTGCTGGCGCAGCCGCCCAGCACGAGCAGCAGCGCCACCAGGGCGAGCGGAACGAGGCGCCTCACCAGTAGGGGTAGCCGTGGCGATACGGCGGATAGTGGAAGGGGTGCTGGTACCATGGATCTCTCCAGATCGGCTCCTCGCGGCGCTCCACACGGGGTGCTCACAGGTGGTGGCCGGTCACCGCCACCACCGGATAAGTGTACGCGAAGTCATCGATGGTGCGCGACAGCGTGCCGTCCAGGGTGCCGACCACGGTGATCTCGCGCCCCGCCGTGACCACCGCCGGATCGATGAAGTCGGGGAACCGGGCGATGAACCGCCCCGCGCTGCGGTCGCCGTCCCGGGGACGGGCGGCCCCGTCCAGGGGGCGCGCGAGGATCTCCACCTGGGTCCCGTCCGCGAGGTTGTCCAGTCGCAGCACCACGCCGCCCCAGCGCACCGGGGCATCCTGGTGCTCCTCCGGCGCGGATTGCGCCTCCGCGAGGTCGGGGGGATCGGCCGGGTCGGTCCGGATGGGTTCGGGGACGGTGGTGGCACAGCCACTCAGCAGCACCACCACCCCCGCGGCCAGCAGGCGCACGAGGGCGGGGGGCAGTGACAGGGTGGCGAGACGGTCGTGCATGCTGCCAGTATGGCCGGGAGCCGCCGTCTTCGCCAGCGGGCGCCGATTCAGGGCACCCGGGTCGCCCACGAAAGCCCCTATCCGTGGCCGACACTGCTGCCGAGCCCACGGGTTCAGGCTGTACCATCCCGCCGGGGGATTCAACAGCCGGAACGATGGGATAGAATGCCGGGCAGGTTCACCCGGGAGGCGGGTGAGAGAATCGAACCAGCGCGGAGGAGAGCCCCATGATCATCAAGCCCAAGATGCGTGGCTTCATTTGCACCACCACCCACCCGGAGGGGTGCCGGAAGAACGTGGAAGAGCAGATCGCCACCACCCGGGAGCAGGGCGTGCGCACCGACGGGCCGAAGAAGGTCCTGGTCATCGGCTCCTCCAGCGGCTACGGTCTGGCGGCGCGGATCACCGCCGCCTTCGGCTTCCGCGCCGACACCCTCGGGGTCTTCTACGAGAAGCCGCCGACCGAGAAGAAGCCGGGCAGCGCCGGCTGGTACAACGCCTGGGCCTTCGACGAGGCCGCCCGCGACGCCGGGCTGTTCGCCCGCTCCATCAACGGCGACGCCTTCTCCCACGAGGCGCGCCAGAAGGCGGTGGAGATCATCCGCGACGAGATGGGCGGCGAGGTCGATCTGGTGATCTACTCATTGGCTTCGCCGGTGCGCAAGATGCCGGACACCGGCGAGGTGAAGCGCTCGGCGCTCAAGCCCATCGGCGAGACCTATCGCTCCACGGCCATCGACACCAACAAGGACACCATCATCGAGGCCGAGGTGTAGCCCGCCACCGAGGAGGAGATAGCCGACACCGTGCAGGTCATGGGCGGCGAGGACTGGGAGCTGTGGATCGATGCCCTGGACCGCGCCGGGGTGCTGGCCGACGAGGCGAAGACCGTGGCCTTCAGCTATATCGGCACCGAGATCACCTGGCCCATCTACTGGCACGGCGCGCTGGGCAAGGCCAAGGAGGACCTGGACCGGGCCGCCCGCGAACTGAACGAGAAGCTCGCCGGCAGGGGCGGCTCGGCCAACGTTGCCGTGCTCAAGTCGGTGGTGACCCAGGCCTCGGCGGCCATCCCGGTGATGCCGCTGTACATTTCGCTGGTCTACAAGGTGATGAAGGAGAAGGGTCTCCACGAGGGCTGCATCGAGCAGCTCAACCGCCTCTACCGCACCCAGCTCTATCGCCAGGACGGCCAGGCCATGGACCTGGACGAGGCCGGTCGTATCCGCATGGATGACTGGGAGCTGCGCGACGACGTCCAGTCGGCGTGCCGGGCGCTGTGGGCCGAGGTGACCACCGACAACCTGTTCGAGCTCACCGACTACGCCGGCTACAAGCACGAATTCCTCAAGGTCTTCGGCTTCGACCGCGACGACGTGGACTACGACGCCGACGTGGACCCGATGGTCCCCTACGCGCCCGACGAACCCGCCTAGTGCCGGAAGTGGACGAAGAGACGGCCGTGGTTCTTGCCGTCCTTCTCCACCCGGTGGTAGCGCGCCTTGATCGCCGGCTGGTCGAGGAAGCGCAGGACCCGCTTCTTCAGCTGGCCGCTCCCCTTGCCGTGGATGATCTCCACCTGCTTGATGCGCTTGCGCTCCGCCTCGTCGATGGCGCCGTTGAGGGCCTCGTCGATGCGGCGGCCGTTGTTGAAGCAGTCGTGCAGGTCGATGGTGATCTTCGCCATGGGTTCTCTCCCGCAGCACACTGGCGGAGGATGCCCCAGGCGGGCCCCGGGTTCAAATAACGACAGGACGTTGCGATGGAAGGCGGCGGCGGCAACAATGGTCCCCCATTCCGTACCGGAGAGACCCATGCCGCGCATCCCGCTTTCCCCGTCAGTGTCCCGGGGCCGTCGATGAAGATCTGGGTCGACGCCGATGCCTGCCCCGGGGTGATCAAGGATATCCTGTTCCGCGCCGCCGAGCGCACCGGGGTGGCGCTGACCCTGGTTGCCAACCAGCCCATCGCGGTGCCGAAGGTGGCGCACATCACCGCCATCCGGGTTGCCCCGGGCTTCGACGTCGCCGACAACGCGATCGTCCAGCGGGTCGCCGCCGGCGACCTGGTCATCACCGGCGACATCCCGCTGGCCGCCGAGGTCATCGACAAGGGCGTCCACGCCCTCAACCCGCGCGGCGAACTCTACGACCCCGGCACCATCCGCTCGAAGCTGAACATGCGCGACTTCATGGACACCCTGCGCACCAGCGGCGTCCAGAGCGGGGGACCGCCGCCCCTGGGCCAGCGCGAACGGCAGGCGTTCGCCAACAACCTCGACCGCCTGCTGGCGCGCCACGGATAGTGCCAGCGTTATTGCCAAAGGCACCTTTCTGACGTACATCCGGAGGCAGACATGCAGAGCCATCGAACCGAAGGTCCATTCCATGAGTGGGGCAACCGAGAATCACGCCGAGCGCATCAATCTCCGCTTGAAGAGCAGCGCCAAGCGCACACTGGAACGTGCGGCCAGTCTCGAGGGCAAGACTCTGAGCAGCTATGTCTTGAGCCATGCCCTGTCATCGGCTGAAGCCTCCATTCGTGAGTATGAGACGCTGAAACTACGGGCCGAGGAGGCGGAGGCCTTCCTTGAGGCCCTCGAGCGTCCACCCCGGCTCAATGGGCGGATGGCCGCCGCTCTGGAGGAGCATGGTCAGCGGGTCGAGCAGGAGTAGACGCCGCCCGCTTCGAATCGGCAGGCCAGGGAGAGGTTGGAATGTATGTCTCACGATCCTGTGATTATCTCGCCGCTGGCGTCTGTTCATCGTCGTTCGGCGTTCCGGTGCGGGGAGACGAGCCTGGACGACTACCTGCGGAGGCGGGCCACGCAGGATGTGAAACGGCGCATCTGTCGCGTGTTCGTCGCCTCGGAACAGGCGGCTCCAGCAACCATCCTTGGTTACTACACCCTTTCGTCACTCGCTATTCAGCTTGATGAATTGCCGCCGGAGCGGGCGCGGAGAGTGCCCCGCCACCCGATCCCGGCGGCGTTGCTCGGGCGTCTGGCCGTGGATGAAGCGGTCCAGGGGCGTGGCATCGGTCGCCTGCTCCTCGCCGATGTTTACAAGCGAACTCTGAGCGTTGGCGAGGAGATCGGCATCCACACCCTGGTGGTCGATTGGCTGAATGACCGGGCCAGAGCGTTTTACAAGGCATTCGGCTTCATTCCCTTCGGTGTGGATAGTCCCCGTCTCTATCTGCCATTGAAATCACTCTGAGGGACGCTTTTCCCTCGGCGCGCCGTTGGGTAACCTGTGGGGATACCACGCACCGGTTACCGAGGTCCGCCATGCCCGAATATCGCTCCCGCACCACCACCCACGGTCGCAACATGGCCGGTGCCCGCGCCCTGTGGCGCGCCACCGGCATGCAGGACGGCGACTTCGACAAGCCGATCATCGCCGTCGCCAACTCCTTCACCCAGTTCGTGCCCGGCCACGTCCATCTCAAGGACATGGGCCAGCTGGTGGCGCGCGAAATCGAGCAGGCCGGCGGCGTGGCCAAGGAATTCAACACCATCGCCGTGGACGACGGCATCGCCATGGGCCATGGCGGCATGCTCTACTCGCTGCCGTCGCGGGAGATCATCGCCGACTCGGTGGAGTACATGGTCAACGCCCACTGCGCTGACGCCCTGGTCTGCATCTCCAACTGCGACAAGATCACCCCCGGGATGCTCAATGCCGCCATGCGGCTGAACATCCCGGTGATCTTCGTCTCCGGCGGGCCGATGGAGTCGGGCAAGGCGACGGTCCATGGCCAAGAGGTCCGCCTCGACCTGGTCGACGCCATGGTCAGCGCCGCGAGCCCCGGGGAGAGCGACGACGACGTCGCCACCATCGAGCGCTCCGCCTGTCCCACCTGCGGCTCCTGCTCCGGCATGTTCACCGCCAACTCGATGAACTGCCTGACC
>CAZGJO010000080.1:0-4825 GCA_964525685.1 uncultured Ectothiorhodospiraceae bacterium
GTCCCCCGCCGACACCGACGCGCTCACGGTGACCACCGGCCGCGTCCCCTCGGGGACGTACTTCACGGCGTTGCCGATCAGGTTCTGGAACAGGCGGACCAGCTCGTCGCGGCTCACCACCAGCCTGGGCCACGTCCCCTCGACCCGGATCTCGGCATCGCGCTCCTCCACGGCGGGTTTCAGGAAGGCCAGCGCGGTATCCAGGGCCTCGCGGGTATCCAGCGGGGCCGGGGGTTCGGTCTTGCGCCCGACCCGGGAATATTCCAGCAGACCGACGATCATGGCGTCCATGCGCCGGGCCCCGTCCGTGGCGTGCTCGAGATAGCGGCGCTCGTCGTCGCCCAGCGACGCCCCGAGGCTGCGCTCCAGCAGCTGCAGGTAGCTGTTGACCATGCGCAGCGGCTGGCGCATGTCGTGGGAGATGGCATAGGCGAACTGCTCCAGCTCGGCGTTGGAGCGTTGCAGTTCCTCGGTCAGGGCCTCACGCTCCGCTTCGGCCCGTCGCCGCTCGGTGATGTCGAGGACGGTCCCGAACATGCGCAGGGGGTGTTCGTGTTCATCGAAGACCACCTCGCCCTGCTGGTGGACAGTGCGCACGGTGCCGTCGGGGCGCAGGATGCGGTGCTCGATGTCGTACGGCACCCCCGGTTCACGCAGGGTGGCATCGATGGCGGCGCGCACCGCATCGCGATCCTCGGGATGGACCGCCGCCATGAAGGCCGCTTCGGTCCCGCCCCATTCGTCCCGTTCCAGCCCGAAGATACGGTAGACCTCGTCCGACCAGCGGATGGTGCCGGTCTCGAAGTCGGAGACCCAGTTGCCGAGGTGGGCCAGGCGCTGGGACTCGGCCAGCTCGGCCTCGCTGCGGCGCAGCTCCTCTTCCACCGTCTTCAGGCGGTCGATGTCCAGGTGGATCCCCATGACCCGGTGCGGGCTGCCATCGGCACCCCACTCCACCACGCGGCCCCGTCCCTGGATCCAGAGCCAGCCGCCATCGGCGCGGCGCATGCGGAACTCGATGGTGAACTGCTCCCCGGCGGCCAGTTGCTCCTGAACACTGGCCTCGGCCGCTTCAGCGTCATCCGGGTGGAGGCGTGCCCGCCAGTCGGCATACCCGCCGAAGATGCCATCGACGGCCGGTGATTCACCCAGCATCCGCCAGCATTCGGCATCCCAGTAGATGGTGTCCTCGGCGACCCGCCAGTCCCAGATGGCGAAGCCGGTGGCCTCCTGGGCCACGCGGAATTTCGCCTCGCTGCGCGCCAGCTCCTCTTCCACCGCCTTGCGACGACTGATGTCCTGGAACGAGACCACCGCCCCTTCCATCTGACCGGCTTCGTCGAACAGCGGCGCGGCGTAGACCAGCACCGGGAAGGACGTCCCGGTACGACTCCAGAAGGTGTCCTCCCACGCCTCGATGGCCTCGCCGCTGTGCAGCACGCCGTGGATCGGGCAGTCCTGCTCCGGGAACGGGGTGCCGTCGGGGTGGGTATGGTGGGAGGTGGCGTGCGAGTTCAGCCCCAGCGCTTCCTCCTCAGTGGCGAAACCGAGCAGTCGGCAGGCCACGGGATTGAGGAAGGTGTACCGCCCCGCGGTATCGATGCCGAAGACCCCCTCGCCCAGGCTCGCCAGCAGGTTGTCGCGGAAACGGCGCGCCGCGGCCTGCTCGCTCTCCAGGGCATGGCGGTCGCTGACGTCGCGGACGATCATCAGGACCTCGCGGCCGTCCAGCGGCACCACCGGGGCCTCGAAGTGGCCCGCCTGCCCCAGGGCGTGGGTGGTGTACTCGCACCGGGTCATCTCACCACTGTCCAGTGCCTCGTGGATGGCCGCCATCGCCTGCTCCGCATAGTCGGCCGGGAAGAGTCCCCGCAGCGAATGGCCGATGAAGGCCTCCCGGGGCATCAGCAGGACGTCCTCGTCGCTGATATGGCACTCCAGGAAGGTGCCGTCGGCGTCCAGCCGGAACAGGGTGTCGGGCAACGCCCGGATCAGTGCCTGGGCGTGGCGCTCGCTCTCCTCCAGGGCGCGGGCGCTGGCCTCGGCCTGGCGCTGTGCCCCCAGGCGGCGGCGGTTGGCGACCAGCAGACCGATGGCCATGGCCACCAGCCCCGCCAGGGCGATGGTGAGCAGCATCGCCGGCAGCCGGTAGACCTCCCAGAACTCGTCCCAGCGCAGCGCTTGAGGGGCATCGTAGGGCGGTAGTCGCAGTTCGCGCGCCAGCATCTCCACCGGCTCGTAGTCCATGGGCACCGAGAAGCCGGCGATGCCCGCCGCGCGCGCGGGGGCATCCTCGGACTCCAGGGAGACCAGGGCGACCAGCACCTGTCGGCTGATATCGCGGCCCACCTGGTTCAGGGCAACGAAGGGCCATTCCGGATACAGCCGAGTCGAGAGCACGAACGGGTAGCCGGGCAGCGCCTGTTCGTCGATGACCCGCACGTCTCCCCGCTCGAGCTTGCCCGCATCCCACAGGCGCTCCAGGATGCCGACGCGGACGAAGCCGACATCGGCCTCCCCGGCCATCACCTCTTCGACCACCCGGTCGTGCGGCATGCCCGTGAACCGGAGGTCTGCTCCGTCCAGATCCAGACCCCGCGAGCGCAGTTCCAGGGCCTGCGACTGGTACCCGCCCAGGGATTCCTCCAGGATGGCGGCAACCCGCTCTCCCGGGATGTCTTCCCACGTCGTCAGATCCCCACGCTCGGCACGTGTGAAGGCGATGCCACCGAACCCGCGCACGGCCTCCCCCTGGCGCTCGGGGACCAGGGTCGCGAGGGCACCGGAGAGGCTGCTCTCGCTGCGAAACCGGAGGTAGTGGCTGGGATTGGTGAGAACGAAATCGAGTTCGTTGCGCGCCAGGTGATCGTCGAGCTCGTCGTAACCGGCGATAACCCCCTCGAACCGTACATCCTCCAGCTCGTCGTCCAGATGGTCGATCAGTGGCTGCCACCGGTCCTCGGCAACCTCGGGTGGCTCGAAGGCGAGGATGCCCAGGGTCAGGGTCCGCTCGGCCTGCGCCGGCCCCACCGACAACAGCGCCATGGCAGCGGCCAGAAGCCCGCCACGCAACGGGGTCGTTCGCCTCATCTCCCCCCCTTGTCCAGGAACCTGTCCCGGACCAGGTCTTCGTCGATGGCGGTATCCACCGGAATACCGGCCTCCTCCATGACCCGTGCATTCTCCCGGGCGGCGGTGAGGAGGCGGGGATCGTCGCCACCCAGCAGCCTCTGGTTGGCGTGGTAGTCGGGCAGCACCAGGCCCTGGAAGGTCTCCATGGCATCCCCCCCGGGAACCCCGAGGCGTTCGGCCATGTTGTAGCCGGCGTCCACCGGGTTGTTGCGGATGTGTGCCAGGGCGCGGAAGTGGGCGCTGGTCAGGTGGCGCAGGGCCCCGGCGTGGTTGCGGCATTCATCGGAACGGACCGCCAGCACATCGAAGATGGTCTCCGGCAGGCTGCGACTGTCGAACAGCCGATGGCCGCCCGCCTGCATCAGCCGGCTGGCCACCGGCTCGTAGGTAATCACGGCGTCGATGGCGCCTTCGTTCCAGGCGGCCTCCTGCTCGTCGATGGTCACCGATACCACGTCGACGTCGTCCTCCCGGAGTCCGGCGTGCGCCAGGAGGTGGTGCAGCATCACCGCCCCCAGCGCCGATTCCTCGACCCCGATGGCGCGACCACGCAGTTCCGCAAGATCGGGCACCGCCTCACGGGCAATCACCATGTCGGCCCCCGCCGAGATGTTGTAGATGAGGGTCACACACAGATCGACACCCTCGGAACGCAGATCCGAACGCACGCGGAGGACTTCGTCGAGGGTCAGCGCGGCGCCATGGATCTCACCCGACGCCAGGCGCTCCATGGAGGCACTGGCCGAGGCAGTCTCCACCAGTTCGACCCGCTCCGGATCCAGCCAGCCCATCCGCCGCGCCAGGAACATCGGCTCATAACCGGGCCAGACGTGGCTGGCGATCCGCAGGGGCTCCCGACCCCGGCCGCACCCGGACAACACCGGGAGGAGGCAGAGGCCACCAGTCAGGCCCAGGAAGGTTCTACGCCGCATCACGCGTTTCGCTCTCCGGTTGGCTAACCCCGCCCCGGTGCACATTCCCGGAACGCTCTCGGCGCACTGGGTCACAAGGGCGCCACAGTGACCGGGCAGGATATCAGAGTAGTCCCCTTATCCCGAACTTCGCCTGGACGATCACCGACCAGCCGCACCCGGGACGCCCTACAGCGCCTCGTGCAGCGCCGCCCGCAGGGTGGCGTCGTCCAGTGTCAGGGGGTTGCCGAGCATGCTGCCGGAGCGGCAGTTGGCCAGCACCGGGTCGAGGTTGTCCCGGCTCAGGCCGAAGCGGGCCAGACCGTCGGGGCTGTAGCGGGCGGTCATCGTCTCCAGCGCGGCGACCAGGGCGTCGGGATCGCGCTCGCCGGTCAGGAGCTCTGCCACTGCGGCATAGCGCGCCACGAAGGCGTCGCTTTCCGGCGAGCCGTCGGCCCGCAGGGCGTCGATGTTCCGCCGGGTCACCGGGGCCAGCAGGCGGGCGCAGACGACGCCGTGGGGTGCCTCGAAGAAGGCCCCCACCGGGCCGGCCAGGCCGTGGACGGCACCGAGGCCGGCGTTGGCCAGGGTGATACCGGAGAGGCTGGCCGCCAGCATCAGCCGCCCCTGGCCGTCCGCACGCGTGGTCTCTTCCCCGGATGCCACGGCCTCGAGGGCGCCCTGGAACAGCGTCATGCCCTGCCAGGCCAGGGCGTTGGTGACGGGGTTGGCGTTGCGCGTGGTATACGATTCCAGCAACTGGGTGAAGGCATCCATGCCGG
>CAZGJO010000080.1:4835-8746 GCA_964525685.1 uncultured Ectothiorhodospiraceae bacterium
CTCTTCGGGGCAGCCCTCGAGAAACTCCGGGTCCAGGAGGACCTCGCGCGCCAGCAATCGATCGTCGCGGAACGACTTCTTGAACGCACCGAGGCGGGTGATCACGGCGTTGCGGGTGGTCTCGCTCCCGGTGCCCGCCGTGGTGGGAACGGCAACGAAGGGAACGGTTTCACCACCGATCCGCCGCCCGCAGCCGACCCCTTCGAGATAGTCGACAATCGAGTGGCGCTCGGGCAGCAGTCCCGCCACCGACTTGGCCGCATCGAGGACACTGCCGCCCCCGATACCGATGACCCGATCGACATCCGCCGGGGCCTCCGCCACCAGGGCGTCGATGGTCTCCGGATCCGGTTCACCGCGCACCACGGCCCGGTGGACCGGCACCTCGGCCGCCACGGCATCCAGCAGCGAGGCCGACTGCTCGGCGATGAACCCCGCAGTGATCACCATCACCCGGCGGGCACCGGACTCACGGACCCTCTCCGGCAGGCGATGGCGAACGCCGGGGCCGAACTCGAGGGACGGCACGGCGGCCATGCGGAAAGCAGCTATCGACATGGGGAGACTCCCGGAATCGCTCGGATCCCGGGACTATACCATTGCCCCCCGGCGGGATGGCCAATGGGCGAAACAGGCCGCCGCCGTCCAGAGCGGCCCCTCGTTCATGGCCTTCACGCCCAGGACCCGGGCGTGGGCAATCTTCCGCGCAACCAGTGCCTGCATCTCCCTTGCGACTTCCTGCCGCCGCCGTGCCGGACGTTCACCACATCCCGCGGCTTTCGTCCCTGACCCTCGGACTTTCCCTGCCCGCCTCGAACCGTCCCTCGGCTCATGGCACCCCTGCTGGGTGACGGGTCCCGCCCGATCGGACCATCCTGGTCCCCGGTTCGCATTCCCGGCGAACCGCGCCTCATGGCGCTAACGGCTCTCTCCCTCGAACGAGGAGTTCGCAATCACTGGTGCATCACGCAGGAAGACCACCCACGTCCGGATCCTGTCCACAAAAATCTGCTTCGGGATCCGGACGGGGTGTCATGTACCGCCGGGCCAGGCCTGGGGCCGCTGGAACGCCTTGAGGGATGTGAATGGCGAGGAGGTTGTCGGTGGGTTCATCCGTGGCATGCTGTTAATCTCCCTTTCCCGCGCGGCCCATAACCGCTTGCTTCTCCGTGCCCTCAGCGAGGGCTGACTGGGATAATCTCACAGCCCACAGAAAAAACAACCCAAAAGGGCATTTTCTATTGATCTATATCAACGGGGACGCGTATTCATTCCCTTTCCGCCTTCGCGCCCTCCTTCAGGGAGAGTGTTTCCAGGAGTTCCAGCAGGCGGCGGCGAATCTCCGGGTCCCCCACGGAGCGCCAGTAGCGCACAAGCTGCGCCGCTTCGTCGTCGGCCACGGCATACGGTATCTCCGTCATGGGTTCGCGGACGATATTGGCCACCCGCCCCCGTTCCTCCGGTGCCTCCTGGTACCCCTTGAAGAACCAGCCCACCGGGACGCCCAGACCGCAAGCCAGGCGAAAGAGCTGGGTGGCTCCCAGCCGGTTCTGGCCCTGTTCGAAGCGGGACAGTTGCTGCTGACTCACCTGGATCAGCTCCGCGGTGCGTTGCAGACTCCATTGGCGCGTGATGCGCAGCTCGCGGAGTCGGCTGCCGATGTGGCTGTTGAGGGGATCAACAGGCGCTCGACTCATCTGTATTACTCCCCGGAAGTGAAATGAATGCCTTTGTTACACGCAGCGTGACACGGACCGGGGCCGCAAACATCACGCTAAAGGTGTATTTCAGCCAATTTCGTCAACCACAGATTAAAACAATCTTTTTTCTCCCAGGTTCGCTCCCGTCCCCGCCGCCGATTTGGCACCACCCGCCTGCCGTGCTAGTAATGGGCGCCCCGTGGCAGCCCCTTCGACCATGACCCGCACCCCCGAAACCTCCGACTGGCAGTTCTGGATCGACCGCGGCGGCACCTTTACCGACATCGTCGCCCGCGCCCCCGACGGCCGCCTGCTCAGCCACAAGGTCCTCTCCGAGCACCCGGAGCGGCGGCGCGACGCCGCCCTCCAGGGGATCCGCGACCTCCTCGGCCTCGCCGAGGAGGCCCCTCTGCCGGACCACGCCATCGCGGCAGTGAAGATGGGCACCACCGTGGCCACCAACGCCCTGCTGGAGCGCACCGGCGAGCCGACGGTCTTCGTCACCACCGCCGGGCTCGGCGACCTGCCGGCCATCGGCGATCAGAGCCGCCCCGAGCTGTTCGCCCTGGCCATCGAGCGGCCGGAGCCACTCCACGACCGGGTCATCGAGGTGGACGAGCGGCTGGACGCCGAGGGTCGCGTGGTCCGCCCCCTGGACGAGGCCGACGCCCGCGCCCGACTGGCGGCGGCCCGGTCGGAGGGCTACCGCGCCTGCGCCATCGCCCTGCTCCACGGCCACCACAACCCGGTCCACGAACAGCGGCTGGCCGCCCTGGCCGAGGCGGCGGGCTTCACCCAGATCAGCGTCTCCCACACCGTCAGTCCGTTGATCCGTCTGTTGAGCCGCGCCGAGACCACCGTGGTCGATGCCTACCTCTCACCCGTGCTGCGCCGCTATGTCGACCGGATCGCCGCCGAGCTGGGTGAGACCCGGCTGCGCTTCATGAAGTCCGACGGCGGGCTGGTGGACGCCGCCCGCTTCCGGGGCCGCGACGCCATCCTCTCCGGCCCCGCCGGCGGCATCGTCGGCTGTGTGGAAACGGCGCGCCGGGCCGGGTTCGAACGGGTCATCGGCTTCGACATGGGCGGCACCTCCACCGATGTGGCCCACCACGCCGGTGAGCTGGAACGCACCGTGGACACCACCATCAACGGGGTGCGGCTGCGGGTGCCGATGCTGACCATCCACACCGTGGCCGCCGGTGGCGGCTCCCTGCTGCAGTTCGACGGCAGCCGCTACCGGGTCGGACCGGAATCGGCCGGCGCCCATCCGGGTCCGGCCGGCTATCGGCGGGGCGGCCCGCTGACGGTGACCGACGCCAACATCATGCTCGGCAAGCTGCAGCCCGATTTCTTCCCGGCGGTCTTCGGCCCCCACGGCGACCAGCCGCTGGATGCGGCGGCGGTGACGCGCGGTTTCGAGGCGCTGGCCGCGACCATCCACGCCGCCACCGGCGATGCGCGCACGCCGGAGGAGGTGGCGGCGGGCTTCCTCGCCATCGCCGTGGAGAATATGGCGGGTGCCATCAAGACCATCACCACCCGGCGCGGCCACGATCCCGCCGACTACCTGCTCAACTGTTTCGGCGGCGCCGGCGGCCAGCACGCCTGTCCGGTAGCCGACGCCCTGGGCATGGACCGGGTGCTCATCCATCCGCTGGCCGGCGTGCTCTCCGCCTACGGCATGGGCCTGGCGGCCCTGGGCGATCTGCGTGAGGAGGCGGTGGAAGAACCACTGGACGAGGCCCTGGTGGGGCGGCTGGAGACGCGGCTGGCGGCGCTGGAGGCAGCCGGCCGCCGCGCCCTGGACGAGCAGGGGGCGACCGCCGGGCGGATCGAGGTGGAGCACCGCGCGCGGCTGCGCTATGCCGGTTCCGACACCGCCCTCACCGTCCCCTTCGGTCCCCGGACGGTGCTGGAAGAGGCCTTCACCGCCGCCCATGAACAGGCCTTCGGCTTCGCCGAGACGGGGCGCACCCTGCTGGTCGAGGCCCTGGAGGTGGAGTGCCGGGCGATGGAGACTGACGCCGAGGTGGAGCCCGAATCCGGTGTCCCGGATGGCGGCCCGCCCCCCGACCTGCCGGAGCCGCTGGCGTGGGTCGCCACCTTCATGGACGGGCGCTGGCACCGCGCCACGCCGGTCCACGAGCGCACCGCCCTCGCCCCGGGGCTGCGCCTCTCCGGCCCCGCCATCATCCGCGACCCCGTGGC
>CAZGJO010000081.1:0-8711 GCA_964525685.1 uncultured Ectothiorhodospiraceae bacterium
CGGCCGGCGTCGACCTCGGCGCGGAGATGTCGCTCACGGGTGAGTTCGAGGCCACCTACGGCCGGGTCAAGAAGGGTGACGGCACGTTCCAGAAGCCGAAGACCTCCACCTCGGCGGTGACCTGGTCCCTGGTCGCGGAGGGCGCGGCGAAGGCGGCGCTGTCGCTGTTCGCCGGCTTCAAGCTGTTCGTCTTCGAAGGTGATCTGTGGACCCTGGAACTGGTCAACGTCCCCCTGGCCAACGTCGAGGCAGGGGGCGCCTTCGGGATCCGAGACGGCAAGTGGTTCGCCGACAAGGTGCTGACCGACCCCAAGGGTGCGGAGACCTGGTTCAACCTCGACTTCGGGCTACTGCAGAAGAAGTGGAAGGCCCGCAAGCTCGACGCGGCAAAGGACAGCTCCACCAAGACCCGTGCGGACACCAACTCGCTGGCGGATCTGCAGTCGATGGTGCTCGCCCCCCCGGCCGAGGCCGAGGGCGGCGGTGAGGGCGCCCAGAGCGAGCCGAAGCCGCTGATCGACCAGACCAAGCTGCGCGGGGTGATCGACAACCTCCGCGGCTCCGAGAAGATGATGATCGCCCCGAACGGGGAGATCCAGGACCTGATGAACCGCGACGCCATCGCGGAAGCCCTCCTCGAAGCCAACCGCGAACAACGCGCGAAGCTCGACAACGAGCACGAGGAGGTCGTGCTCGCTGACAAGAAGGAGAAGGACGCTCGCGGGTGGTTGAAGCGCAAGGTCGCCGGCGACACCGACAAGCTGAAGAAGTGGAAGGCCGACCGCAAGACGGTCGATGACGCCATCGCCAAGTACCTCCTCGAGCGCGACCAGTACACGACGAAGATCACCGCTGCGCGCCAGCGGATAGCCGACGAGCTCGAGCGTCTCGATGGCCAGCAGTTGACCGACAAGCTCCGGGCCGCCGCGAACCTGAAGGACAAGACGTACAAGGAGAACTGGAAGACCTTCGAGAGCGAGTTCGCGGCCTCCCGGAAGGGCTCCGCTGCCAAGCGAGCCGCCGTGGAGAAGGAGGTCTCCGACCAGCAGGAGAAGGTCGACCGGCTCGCCGCGGAGGTCACGGCCGCCCGCGCCGACACCGCGTCACAGGAGGAGCGCGCCGGCAAGCTCGCGGAGGCGCAGCGTCGGCTCGATGCGGCCCTGGAGGAGGAGGCCCGCACGGAGGCCCGGCTCAACGAAGCCCGCAAGAGCGAGGAACGTACGGCGACCGAGGCTGCTGCGGCCAAGAAGCAGCGGTCCTGGTACGACATGTCCTCCAGCGATGCGGAACAGAACCACGAGGCACAGAAGCAGGAGCGCAAGCGCTCGGAGAAGGCGCACGCCACCGCCAAGGCCCAGGTGCCGTCGATCCGGTCGGAGGTGAACAAGCTGCGCAAGAACAACCCCGTGGCCATCGCGGAGAACGACTACACCAAGGCGTTCACCACGCTGAAGCTGCTCGAGAAGCGGCTCGCCGCCGTCACCCGCACCGCGAACGCCGACGCGCAGGACGATCTGGAACTGATCGCCGGAACCGGCGTCACCAGCACCGCGAAGGGCCGGGAGGCCGAGGAGAAGCTCGAGAAGAAGGCTGCGCTCGCCGCGAAGCTCACCAAGGCCGCGGGCACCGAGGACGCCCTTCGGAAGAAGCAGGCCGATCGCGCCAACGAGCAGGAGCGGATCGCCAAGGACCCGAGCTACCTCTCGGTCAAGGACTCGGCGTCCTACGTGCTCGGCAACGACGCCAGCGGCAGGCCCGACGTGATGGCGTTCATGGAGAAGAGCTCGGGGCTGAAGCAGTACATGGCCGGCAAGAACAAGGTGCGCTACCACAAGGACGACCTCGACACGCTCAAGCAGTCCATCAAGCAGCAGGGTGTCGCCCTCTGATCCCAGCCCGCCGGCCACCGGGTCCTGGCCGGCGCACCACGACCACCCCGGCCGCCGCCGCACCACGACCACCCCGGCGGCCGCCGCACGAACGGCGGCCAGGGGTCTCCGACGTCACAGGTCGCGTGTCGGCTGATCGGGCGGCACACCTGAGACACCCGGCCCCGGTGGCACCCCTGAGCCCGGTGGGCCGTCGTCCGCGACACCGACGGGTGCGGCGTCCATCGGGCTCGCGGTCCCCGCCAGGGATGGGAACCGCACCTGCGGCCCGTCGATCGCCACCTCGCGGTCACCGGCGTCGAAACGCCGGTGGTGCCGGCGACACAGCAACATCGAGTTGTCCAGGGACAGCTTCCCGCCGTCGGTGTAGGCCTGCGCACCGTGGGCGACGTCGCACCAGGCGGGCGGTGCGTCGCACCCTGGCCACACGCAGCCGCCATCGCGCAGCTGTAGGGCCCGCCACAGCCCCTGTGGGACCGTCCGCACCGTGGTGGAGACCTCCGTGGGAACCCCCCGCGCGTCGACCACCATGCGGATCAGCTCGCTGTCGGCGACCAGATGCCGTAGGCCGGTCCCGCTGATCGACTGCCCCGAGCCCAGGAACCGTCCAGCGACCGATCCGGGGTCCGTCTCGAGCGCTGCCAGGTCCTCGGCCTGCATGACCACCATGACCTACGGCCGCGCACCGTGGCGGGTAGGTGCCGACCCGGCGGCCATCGCGGCCGCGCACAACTGCTCGAAGGCGTCCGCGCCCCGCTGCTCCGGGGTCCGGTGCTCACCGGGGGTGTCCGGGCGCCGGAAGGCCCGCACGGCCTCCCGCGCCTGCTCCGCCGCCACGCCGTACAGCAACCCGGAGAAGGCGAACCCGCCGTCCTCGGTGTCGCAGGCACGGAACCGCCGCCTGAGGTGCTGTCGCCGCTCGTCCTCAGCAAGTGCCTGCGGCCGGAGCCGCGCGAGGACCCGCCGTGCCGCCCGGCCGAAGGCCACCGGGTCGAGACGCTGCGCGAGCTCGAGCAGTTCCTGCTCGACCGCGGCACGGTCCTCCTCGGCCACCGCCCGCAGGACCCGTCCGACCAGACGTGCCTGGGACGCGTCCAGATCGCCTGCGCGCAGCGCGCGGTCGACGGCGGGGTGGTCGTTGGCGGCCTTGCCCGCCGCGATGGACTTCTTGACCTCCGCAGGCGACTGCCGCTGCTGCTGGCCGAGCTCTCGCTGATGATCCAGCAGCCGGCCCGTCACGGCTGCGTCAGGCGCGTCGGCGACCCGACGTCGCTGCGAGAGCGCCGCCACGCGGGCCCGTACGCCGTCCAGCTGCACCAGAGGGCGGCGGAGCCGCTCGAGCAGCGCCGCTACCTCGGCGTCTGCGAGCGCATCCACCTCGGCGTTGGCGAGCGCGCTGACAGCGTGCTCCACCCCCGCGAGCAGCGTGAGCGGATCAGCGCCGACCCCTTGGCCGGCACCGCTGCCCTGCTGCTCCCCTCGCGCGCCGTCGTCCGACGGAGCGCCGCGTCGTTCGTCCACTGCATCTGCCTGACCTGCCCCCAGGTCCTGGATCCGAAGATATCAGAACACCTGTTCGATGCAAGGCCTGCGTGCGGCAGGGCTGTGGAAGGTCCGCTACGCGCACGAACACGGCGCACGCCGAGCGTTCAGCGCACGAACGGGTCACACCTCCAGCCCCACGCAGAGCCCCCGCCCGTCAGCCCAGGAACCGCTCCCCGTCCCACACCCGCACGAGCCCCGACGCCAGCGCGGAGCCCGCCACCCGGACGGTGCCGGCCTCCTCGTCGTGGATGCTGACCAGCTCCTTGGCGACCACGCCCACCACGGTCCCGGCGAAGACACCGCTGCCCCGGAACAGGTTCCCCTCCCGCACGAAGGCGCTGACCATCGCCACCTGCTCCTCCGTGAGGTCGTCCTCGTCCAGGGTCTCCGCCGTGAAGGCGCCCGCCCCGTCAGCAGTGACCACGACCACCGCCTCATCCACGAAGCCCAGCACCTGCGGCATCTCCCCCACCGCCGTCGCGTGCCGGGTGTGGTCGTAGGCGGGCCCCGCAACCACCTCGAGCAGGCCATCCAGCCGCCCGAGGACCAGATCCTCACCCAACACCGGCGAGGTCGTCACCGCACACGCCCCCTCACGCTCCACCGAGGAGATGCGTTCCAGCGTCGTGCGGTCCCACACGGTGACCCCGGCCAGATCCGCGGTGAACAGCCGGCGGCCGTGGACATCCCCGCTCACCGCCACCGCCCCGCTGGACAGCGCCCGCAGCTCCAGCCCCCGTCCGGGGCAGCGCACGGACCCGTCCACACCGCCGAACCACAGGTGCCCGTCCGCGGCCAGCGAGCACCAACTGAGCCCCACACCGACGGGCACGTCCAAGACCTGCTCGTCACCATCGAGGTCCAGGCTCAGCTGGCGCACCTGCCCGAGTCCGGTCACCACCAGCACCTGCCCGGCACCGCCGGCCACCGCCGCGGGCGGCGCCTCGGGCATCCAGCGCGCACGCGTCTGCCCCTCCGGCCCGACGACCTCCAGCACACCGCACAGGCCACCGCCTTCGGGGTGCTCGGTCATCCCGGCGGTGACGAGGTGACCGTCCACCACCGCGATGCTGCGCACCTCCTGGTACCGGCGTTGCAGCGTCCACCGGATCTCCTCCCCCGCCAGCCAGGCCACCCGCCCGTCCAGGAGGCGGACCGCCAACCCCTGCCCGTCCCCACCGGCCACCACGGCGTCCACGGGGGCGTCGAAGGTGGCCAGCGTGCTGGTCCCTCCTTCGAGGTGGACGGCGCGTACCGTGCCGTCATCGCAGCCGACCACGACGCGGCTGCCGAGCAGCGCGCCCCCGGTCACGCTCGCGCCGTCCTCGAAGCCGCTGAGCGCCATGCCTGCCCCCGAGGGGACGTCGACGCCGAAGGCCTGCCCCTCGGTGCCGACCACGACCAGGGTGGTGTCGGGTACGGGGACCACCGTGGTGATCGCCGGCAGGTGCAGCGGCGGCCACACGCTGGCACCGTCATCGCCCCGCAGGTACAGCGAGCCGTCGCCGGACGCGGAGAGGACACCGTGCGCGGTGGGCAGGATCGCCACCACCTCGGCGGTGTGGCCGAGGTCGTGGACGACCTCCCAGCCGGGGGACAGCGGCAGCTCGTGCATCGGGGCATCCTTCGGGTGCGACGGGTTCGACGGTTTCGACGGTCTCTACGGGCTCTACGGGCGCTTCGGGTTCTACGGTCTCTATGCGCTCGACGGGTGCTACGGGTTCGACGGGTGCAACGGGTGCAACGGGCGCTAGGCCACCTCACCGCCGGGCTGGAGCAGCTCGGCGTAGCGCAGCAGGTCCGCGACGTTACGCGCCCCGAGCTTGCGTTGGATCCGGCCCTTGTGGGTACTGATGGTCTGCGGGCTGAGGTGCAGTTGCGCAGCGATCTCCGAGGTGCGCTGGCCCGCGGCGAGCAGCAGCAGGACCTCCACCTCCCGGGGCGAGAGCGCGGTCGCGGCGATGGTGCGTTCGGCGAGCACGGCCTCGAGCTCCGGGTCCGTCCAGCTGCCACCACCGGCCACCCGGCGCAGGGCAGCCGCGATGATCTCCACCGGCGCTCCCTTGGTCAGGTACCCCCGGGCGCCCGCCTCCAGGGCCGCCACCGCGAGCGGACCCGGCGGGTGCATGCTGAACACCAGCACCGGGACCGCGCCCGCCGGATCGCCCAACGCCGACAGCAGCGCCAGACCGCTCTCACCGTCCAGCTGCAGATCCAGCAGGATCACATCGACGTCGCCATCGGCGTCCAGCCGCGCGAGCGCCGCAGCGACATCGGTGACCGAGCCGATCACCTCCAGGTCGGCCACGGACCCGAGCAGCTGCTCGGTGCCCTGGGCGACCACGGGGTGATCGTCGACCACCAGCACGCGGTACGGACGATCCGGGGTCCCCCGCAGCGCACCCCCCGGCCGCTGCCTGCCAGCGCCGTTGCCGCTCACCATGGCACCTCCAACTGCAGGCGGAGACCAGCTCCGGGTGCGGTGTCGACGCCCAGGGCGCCGCCGTGCGCGACGACCTGCTGGGCGACGAGGCCGAGCCCGTGCCCAGCCTGCTCGCCCTGTGCGCCCACCCCGTCGTCGGCCACCTCGAGGTGGAGGGAGCCCTCCTGTCTGCGACAGCGCACCTCCACCCGCCGTGCGTGGGCGTGCCGCTGCGCGTTGTCGACGGCGGTGCGCACGAACCGCACCACGAGCTCGGCGAGCGCATCGTCCGCTGGCAGGTGTTCCAGCACCGCCAACCCCTCCATCGAGGTGTCCCACCCGCACCGTGCAGCCCCGGCCGCGACCAGCGACTCCACCTGCACACGCACGCCGCTGCGGTAGCCACTGGGCTCCTCGAGGTCGTCGAGGACACCGTGGAGGGCGTCGAGCAGCGCGTCGGTGTGCCCGACGCCACGGGCCACCACCGCCCCGTCGTCGCCGTCGCTGCGGGCGGCCAGCGTGGAGAGCTCCGTGCGCAGCAGCGTCGCGTACTGGCCGACGTCACGGTGCAGGCGCTCGCGCAGCTGCGCCCGCTCCTGCTGGCGAACCCGCTCCTCGAGCAGCTGCTCCTGCTGGAACACCCGGAGTTGGTCGCCGAGGCCGGCACCGAGCTCGCCGTCCAGGGCGAAGGACACACCGAGCGCCCCATCGGGGCCACCGTCCTCGGCGAACAGGGGAAGGTCGATGACGTAGACCGGAACCGCGGTGCCGTCGGCAGCCCTCGCCACGAACTGGCCAGCCCAGCGTTGCCCCTGGGTGAGGGCGGCCATGATCTCCTCAGCCTGTGCCCGCTCCGCGGGACCGACGTTCAGCTCCAGGACGGACCGATCCAGTGCCTGGGCGCGGGACCACCCGTAGATGTCCGTGGCCCGGTCGTTCCACAGCCGTACCAGCCCCGCGCCGTCGGTACCGACCAGGGCCAGGCCGAGACGGTCGAACAGCTCCGCCACCCCCGGCATGCGATCCGGTCGAAGGGCCGCTCCCCCCGCCAGCTGGCTCATCTCCACCCCGTTCGCCTCGTTCGCACGCGAGCCGGCAGGTGCAGCGAAGTGACCGGCCCGACTGCTGCTGTGTGCATGACTCCCTGTATTTGCATAGGAAGACCATAGAGCAACAGTGTGACACGTCCGTGGCCTCACGCCGGGAGCGAGCGCGCGTGCAGCGTCTCGTCCTGCACCGGCGGCGGCAGGAACGGGTGCGGCCCCGTGGTGGTGTCCTTCTGGAGGACACGCCACGGGGCCGCGGGCCGGGTTGCTGTGGGCTACTCCTCAGCCACCTCACGTGCGTTGAACAGCATGGTGGCGGCCTGGGCGCGGGTCACCGTCTCGTTCGGTCGGAAGGTGTCGTCACCGAACCCTTGGACGACCCCGGCAGCTGCTGCTGCACGGATCTCGTCTGCGAGCGTTGCGGTCGCGATGTCGGTGAACGGGTCATCGTCGCTGGCTGGCAGGTCGTAGGCCCGGGCGAGGAACGCGGCCAACTGCCCGCGGGTGACCACCGTGTCCGGACAGAACCGGCCGTTGTTGTCACACCCCTCGGTGAAGCCCTGCCCTTCGATCGCTGCGATCGCCCCGGCATGGGTCGAGTTGGCCGCCACATCATCGAAGGGGATGTCCGCATCCGGATCGATGTCCAGCTCCAGGAGCCGGGCCAGGACCGTGGCCATCTGGCCGCGCACCAGCCCCTGCTGCGGGCCGAACGTGCCGTCCGTGCGGCCCTGGAACACCCCGTCGTCGGCCAACGCCTCGATCGCATCCACATGGGTGCTGTCGGCGGCTACATCGTCGAAGTCCGCCTCCACGGTGATCCCGATACTGGTGGTGTTCCCACCCACGGTGACCACCAGGGTGTGGTCACCCGGGGGCAGGTCGGAGGGCACCTCCACCTGGCTGGCCAGACGGCCCGCATCATCGGTGGTGACCACCCCCAGCACCCGGGCGGTGGAACGCACCTGAATCTGCCCGGTGGTGTCTGACGGCAGCCCGAACATCCGCACCGCTGCGTCACCACCCGGGGCGCCACGCAGCGTCCCGTCTTCGGCCCGGTCGCGGGGGTTGCCCCGCCGATCCGTCACCGCCGCCAACAGGCGCACATTCCCGGCGGATACCGCCGCCACGGCTGTGGGTGGCACGGGCCGGCTCTGCGTCGCATCGTTACGGTCGGCGAGCAGCCCGTCGATGGCCGCACCATCATCGGTGTCCACCACCGACACGCCCCGCTGGTTCTCGGGCACGTCAGCCAGCACCTCGTCCACGAACTGGCGGGTCACGGTGCGGCGCTGCTCGACCTCCTCCTCCGACGGCGGCACGTCCGGATCCGACGGTGCAACCTCCGGCGCGGTCACCGAGGTCTCCACCTCAACCCCGTCGACGATCGCACCCGCGGTACCACGCTCACGCTCAACGGTCGTGCCTTCTGGGACCTCCGGCTCCTCAACCTCCACCTGCTCCTCCGGATCCGGTGCCGGGGTCCGCTCCGGCGGTGCCGGCGCCTCAGGCTCCGGCTCCGGTGTGGGGGCCGGGGACGGTGGGAGATCGCCCGCGGTCAGTGCTGTTCCAGTCGCCGCACTGCTTACTACGGCAGGGCGAGGGGTAAAGGTATTTGTCTGCCGGATGTCCTCGAGGGTGGGGTTGGTGTCGGTCGCCACATCGGCGTAGTCCCGCACGAAGGTGCCCTTACCCTTCGGATCGAGGTCCTGCGCCTGAGCGAAGTCGTTCACGGTGAACGTGTTGCCGGTGATCGTCGCGCGCTCAAGGTTGTCGCGGAGGCCGATGCCTTCCCCGTTGTTCTCGAAC
>CAZGJO010000082.1:0-8661 GCA_964525685.1 uncultured Ectothiorhodospiraceae bacterium
AGCCACGCCTGCAGGGTCTGATCGGGCTCCTTCAGCAGGCGCAGCAGCGCCGCGTATTGCGCCGCCGTCAGCTCGTCGGCATGGCGCTCGACGAACCCCTGCAGCAGCAGGTCGAGTTCCAGCATGCCGCGGCGGCACTGCCACTGGAGGCGATTGCGCGCGGCCCGGTCCCCTTCACCCTCCGTTTCCGCCAAGGCATCGCCCCGCTAGAAGCCGCGCCGGGTCATGGCCTGGCGGATGTGGCCGATGGCCCGAGTCGGATTCAGCCCCTTGGGGCAGACATCGACGCAGTTCATGATGGAGTGGCAGCGGAACAGCCGATAGGGGCCATCGAGGGCATCGAGGCGAGACTCGGTGGCCTGATCGCGGCTGTCGGCGATGAAGCGCCACGCCTGCAGCAGCGCCGCCGGCCCGCGAAAACGCTCGGGGTTCCACCAGAACGACGGGCAGGCGGTGGAGCAGCACCCGCACAGGATGCACTCGTAGAGGCCGTCGAGTTCGGCCCGCTCCTCCGGGCTCTGCCGATATTCCACGTCCGGCTCCGGATCGTGGACCGTCAGCCACGGCTCCACGGCGCGGTACTGGTCGTAGAAGGGCGCCATGTCCACGACCAGATCGCGGATCACCGGCATCCCCGGGAGCGGGCGCACGGTCACCGGCTCCTTCAGCTCCTCCACCGGGGTCACGCAGGCGAGACCGTTGCGCCCGTTGATGTTCACCCCGTCGGAACCGCACACCCCCTCGCCGCAGGAGTGGCGGAAGGCGAAGCCGGGCTCGCGCGCCTTGTAGGCCAGCAGCGCGTCGCGCAGCATCATGCCCGGCGTGGTCTCCAGCTCCACCGTATCCAGCCACGGCTGCTCGTCGCGCTCGGGATCGTAGCGGTAGATGGCGAAGCGCATCAGTAGACCCGCTCCTTCGGGGGGAAGCTGTCGACGGTCAGCGGTCTGGTCCGCACCGGCTTGTAGTCCATGCGCTGGTCCTCCAGGAAGAAGAGGCTGTGCTTGAGCCAGTGGGTATCATCCCGCTCCGGGAAGTCCATGCGGCTGTGGGCGCCCCGGCTCTCCTCGCGGTGCAGTGCCGAGGTCACCGTCGCCAGGGCGACGTCCATCAGGTTCTCCAGCTCCAGCGCCTCGATGCGCGCGGTGTTGAAGACCCGGCCGGTGTCCCCGATGACCGCGTCGTCCAGACGGCGGCGCAGGGCGCGCACCGCCTCCACACCCTCGGCCAGCACCTCGTGGTTGCGAAAGACGCCGCAGTACTCCTCCATGGTGCGCTGCAGTTCCGCCCGCAGGGCGGGGATGCTCTCCCCTTCGCCCTGCCGCTCCCAGCGGTCCAGACGCGCCAGCGCGGCCTCGACACTGGCCTCGTTCATGGGGCGGTGGTACCGGTTCTCGGCCAGATACTCGATGATGTGGTTGGCCGCGGCCCGTCCGAAGACGACGATGTCCAGCAGGGAGTTGCCGCCGAGCCGATTGCCGCCGTGCACCGAGACACAGGCACACTCGCCCACGGCGTAGAGGCCGGGGGTCGCCTCCTCGCCGCCCTGGGACACCGGGACCACGACCTGACCGTGGCGGTTGGTCGGGATGCCGCCCATGGTGTAGTGGGCGGTGGGGAAGATCGGGATGGGGTCGAAGGCCGGGTCGATGCCGAGGAAGGTGCGGCAGGTGTCGCGGATCCCCGGCAGACGGCTGGCCACCACCTCCTCGCCCAGGTGGTTCACGTGCAGGTGGATGTACGCCCCCTTCGGACCGCAGCCGCGCCCCTCGCGCACCTCAGTGGCCACGGCCCGGGAGACCACGTCGCGGCTGGCCAGGTCCTTCGCCTTCGGGGCGTAGCGCTCCATGAAGCGCTCGCCCTCGCTGTTGACCAGATAGCCGCCCTCGCCGCGCGCACCTTCGGTGATCAGCATCCCGCGCCCGGCGATGCCGGTGGGGTGGAACTGGAAGAACTCCATGTCCTCCAGCGGGATGCCGGCGCGCAGCGCCATGCCCATGCCGTCTCCGGTATTGATGTGGGCGTTGGTGTTGGTGCGGAAGATCTGGCCGGCGCCGCCGGTGGCGATGAGGGTGGTCTTGGCCTCGATGAGCAGCGGCTCGCCGCTCTCGATGTCGAGCACCAGGGCGCCGAGGATCACGCCCTCCTCGTCACGGATGAGGTCGACGGCGAAGTATTCGTCGAAGAAGTGGGTCCGGGCCTTGAGGTTCTGCTGGTAGAGGGTGTGCAGGATGGCGTGGCCGGTGCGGTCGGCGGCGGCGCAGGTGCGGGCGGCCTGCTCACCGCCGAAGTTCTGGCTCTGGCCGCCGAACGGCCGCTGGTAGATGCGGCCGTCCTCCTGGCGCGAGAACGGCACCCCGGCGTGCTCCAGCTCGACCACCAGGTTGGCCGCCGCCCGGCACATGTACTCGATGGCATCCTGGTCACCCAGGTAGTCGCTGCCCTTGACCGTGTCGTACATGTGCCAGTGCCAGTTGTCCGGCAGTCCGTTGGCCAGCGCGGCGTTCACCCCGCCCTGGGCCGCCACGGTATGGGAGCGGGTCGGGAAGACCTTGGAGACCACCGCCACCTTGGCGTCGGCGGCGGCCAGCTGCATGGCACCGCGCAGCCCGCCCCCGCCGGCCCCGATGACCAGGCTGTCGAAACGGCGCCGCGGGATGTCCGAGACGTTCAAGCCCCACCTCCGTACAGGATGTCCATGAGCCAGACCAGCTGCCAGGCAATGGCGAAGCCCACCGCCACCAGCAGGGTGAAGCGCAGCCCGGCCGGCTTCACGTAGTCGATGAGGATGTCGCGCACCCCGACCCAGGCGTGGGCCATCAGGGCGAGGAAGAACAGGGTCACCATGGTCTTCGTGGCCGGCTCGGCCAGCCACGCGCTCCAGGCGGCGTGGTCGGCCGGCGGCGCCACCAGCAGGCGGGCGCCGAACCACAGGGTGAAGACCGCCAGATAGAGGGCGGTGAGCCGCTGCAGCATCCAGGCGCGCAGGCCGGCGAAGTCGGTCTTCATGCCAGCACCCCCCACAGGGTCAGCAGGCCGACCGCCACCCCGCCGCCGGTGACGAACCACGCCCCGCCCCGCGCCGCCGTGCGCTCGACGCCGATGTCGATATCCAGCAGCAGGTACCGGATCCCGGCGAACAGATGGTGGCCCAGGGCCCAGCCGAGCAGCACCAGGACGGCCCCGGCCGGCGTGCTGCCCAGCAGTGCGCGGGCCGCGTCGAACCCCGCCGGACTCTCCAGCGACAGCGCCAGCAACCCGATGAGAATCGGCGTGGCCAGCACCAGCAACAGGCCCGACAGACGGTGGAGGATGGAGGCCACCCCGGTAACCGGGAGGCGGATCACGCGGAGGTCGAGGTGCTTCGGGCGTGGCGTTCCGGTCATTCCTGACTCTTGTGGTCGAGAAAAGGGCCCCTGCGTGCTACAGTAGGGAGACTTGATAATATCATCTTTATCGCCCGTCACAACCAGATGCCGATGCCACCGACGGAGGTGCCGACCCCATGAGCGACGAGACCATGTTCCCCTGGCAGAGCCTCCTCGCCCCCCTCGCGATCGAGGTGACGGAAGCGGGGCGTCTCCGGGCGCCGGAGACCGCCGACTGGCCTCGGGACGCCCGGTGCGCCGCCGACGAGGGCGCCGATCACACCGCCCCGCTGGACGGCTTCGGCGTCATCCAGGCCACCGGAGAGGACGCCACCGAATTCCTGCAGAACCAGCTCACCAACGACGTCCGCGCCGTTGACGCCGAGCACGCCCAGCTCCAGGCCTGGCTCAACCCCAAGGGCCGCACCCTGACGACCTTCTGGCTGCTGGCCCACGGCGACGGCTACTGGCTGATCATGCCACGCGAGCGCATCCCGGCCACCCTGAAGCGGCTGACCATGTTCGTGCTGCACTCGCAGGTCACCCTCACCGACCGCAGCGATGAGCTGGCCGTGCTGGCCACCGCCGGCCCCGGCGCCGCCCGGCGCCTCGCCGGCTGGCTCGGCACCGCCGCCCCCGGGGCGCCCTGGGGCAGCCACGTCGACGGCGACCGCGCCGTTCTGGCCCTCCCCGAGCCGGCCGGGTTCGTCGCCATCGCCCCGGAGGCCGAACTGGCCGCTGCCTGGCACGCCCTCGCCGCTGAGGCCACCCCCGCCCTGGAGACACACTGGTACCTCGGCCCCGTTCGCGCCGGCCTGCCCATCGTCACCGAAGCGACCAGCGAGGCCTTCGTGCCGCAGATGCTCAACTGGGAACGGATCGACGGGGTCAGCTTCAAGAAGGGCTGTTATCCCGGCCAGGAGGTGGTTGCCCGCATGCACTACCGCGGCACACCGAAACGGCGTACCGCGCGCTACCGGGTCGCCGGCGCCTGCCCCGTCCCCGGCAGCGAACTGCACCGGGACGACAAGGAGGCCGCCGCGGGTCAGGTGGTCAACAGCGCCCCCCTGCCCGACGGCGACAGCGAGGTCCTGGCGGTGGTCATGACGGAGGTGCTGGACGGTCGTGTGGGCGTGCGCACGCCGGAGGGCCACACCCTGACGCCGCTGGCCCTCCCCTACACCCTCGACGACCCCGAGGCGTAGCCCGGATCAGGCCTCGCCTTCCGGTGAGGACAAGGCGAAGAGATAGGCGTTCTTGCCCGCCGCCTTCGCCGCATACATGGCGTCGTCCGCCATGCTCAGCAACTGATCGGGATCGGCCGCATGTTCCGGATAGAGGCTGATGCCGATGCTGGCTCCGATGCGGCATTCACAGCCCTCGATGAAGAACGGCTCGCCCACCGTCGCCAGCAGCTTCTCGGCGACGCGCGTGGCGTTCTCCGCCTGCTGCAGTTCCCCGACGATGACCGTGAACTCGTCGCCGCCGACCCGCGCGAGCACATCCTCGCCACGAATGACGGCGCGCATGCGTTCGGCCAGTTCACAGAGGAGCTGGTCGCCAACGGCGTGGCCGTGTTCGTCGTTGACCGCCTTGAACCCGTCCAGATCCAGGAACAGCAGGGCCAGGCGCCGTTCGTGCCGGACGGCCTGCTGCAGGCGGTTCTCGAGCTGATCGCTGAACAGTGCTCGATTGGGCAGGCCGGTCAGAGGGTCGTGGGTCGCCAGGTGGCCGAGCTGTTCGTTGGCCTCGGCCAGTTCACGGGTGCGCTCGTCGACACGGGCCTCCAGCTCCTGATTGAAGCGCTGCAACCGCTCCTCGGCCGCCTTCTTCTCGCTGATGTCGCGCATCAGCACCACGTAGACCGGCTCGCCGTCGAGTTCGATGCACGAGACATCCAGCTCCAGCGGGAAACGGGTCCCGTCGCGGCGGCGCCCGGTGCTCTCGTGGCCGGTCCCGGCCATCTGCCGGTACCACTGGTCGAGCCACGCGTTCACCTCCCCGTCCCCGGCGACCTCGGACAAGGAGGGGATCAGTTGACGCAGGCTGTCGCCGACCAGCTCGCTGCCGGCGTAGCCAAAGATGGATTCGGTGGCCCGGTTGCTCGACAGGATGGCGCCCTGGGCGTCAACGGTGACCAGCCCGTCGGCGATGTTCTCGAGGATGGTGCGCTCGCGCAGCTCCGACTGCCGAAGCTCGTTCTCGGTGGCCTCGCGACGGCGGATCTCTCCCTCCACCCGGCGGTGTATCCCCACGCCGATCACGATGCTGAAGAGCACGCCCAACCCGCCCAGGGCCAGATAGGTCGCGTTGGTCCGTTCGATGGCGTCCGTCAGCACCTCCATCTCCTCGAGGTTGGCGTCGCGCTTGCGATTGACGAACGCGTCCATCATCCCCACGGCGCGACGGCTGTCCGGGAGGACCTTGTTGAAGAGCTTGTCGACGGCCTCGTCGCGGCGTTCCTCACGCAGCAACCGGACGATGGTGTTCTGGGCGCTGCCGACCTCACGGCTGATGCGGTGCTGGCGGTCCAGGAAGGCGCGTTCCTCCTCATCGAGGTCCATGGCATAGAGCTTCTCCCGCGCCCGCACGTACCGGGACGAGGCATCGGGGAGTTCCACCAGCAGCTCTTCGACCTCGAAGCGGTCGTTGGCGATGATCAGCGACTGCACGATCACCGCACGCTCCAGCGCCGCCTCGTACATCTCCCGGGCGTGGGTGACCATGACCGCACGCTCGTCGACGACCTCGGAGACCGTGGTCGCCATGTCGTGGACTCGATAGAGGCCCATGCTGGTGATGGCGATCATCACCGCGATCACCAGCAGGAAGCCATTGATGATGACCCGGCGCGAGGCGGTGCGTTCGGACATGGTGGGTGTCAGCCCTCCCTCTGAATCATTGTTAACTGCCCGGCCGCCACGGGCGCAGGTAGGCGGGCGCGGCCTCGGCGGCCGTCTGCCCGCCTCCCGTGGCCAGGATACCGACCGCCAGTTCGGCCACCGCCGCCGCGTGCGGGTGATGGTCCGGCGCCACCTCCCCGAGCACCGCGCCGGCACCGGTCAGCCGGGCACGCAGGGCCTCACCGTGGGCACCCCAGCCCGAGCCGACGCCGAGCCAGGTCGGTCCGGCCGGCGCGGTCACGGCATCGGGCGGGCACACCGTGTCCTCGATGAGGCAGCTCCACCCGTCACCGTCGTGCCGGTAGCCCCCCCAGTAGACCTCGCCCATGCGCGCATCCAGGGCCGCCAGGACATGCTCCGCCCCGTGTTGCCGTCCCGCCCCCGCCGCCAGGGCAGCCAGGCTGGAGACCGGCACCACCGGGCGTTGCAGCCCCAGCGCCAGCCCCTGGGCGACCCCGGCGGCGATGCGCAGGCCGGTGAAGGCGCCCGGGCCTCGACCGAAGGCGACGGCGTCCACCGCCGAACGCGCCATCCCGGCCTCGGCCAGCACCGCCTCGCACTGCGGCAGCAGCAGCTCGGCGTGGCGGCGCGGCGCCAGCTCCCACCGCTGACACACGGCACCGTCGTGCCAGAGGGCGGCGGAGCACGCCTCGGTGGCGGTCTCCAGGGCCAGGATCACGGTGCTCATGCCGGTGCCGCCTCGTCGCGGTGGTAGGCAAAGAAGGGACCGAGGCGCTCCAGCCGCCGCGTCCGGGTCATGCTCGGCAGGCTGTCCAGGAAGAGCTGGCCGTACGGCTTCTCCACCAGACGCGGGTCGCCGATGACCAGGACGCCGTAGTCATCCACGTCGCGGATAAGTCGACCGACCCCCTGCTTCAGGGTCAGGGCCGCCTCGGGGATCTGGAAGGTCATGAAGGGATTGCCTCCGTCGCGCTTCAACGCCTGGATCCGCGCCTCGGTGACCGGATCGCCGGGGGCGGCGAAGGGCAGCTTGTCGATGATCACACAGGAGAGGGCTTCCCCCCGCACATCGACCCCCTCCCAGAAACTGCCGGTCCCCAGCAGCACCCCGTTGCCGGCCGCGCGGAACGCCTCCAGCAACTGGCCGCGCGGGGCCGTGCCCTGCACGAAGAGCGGCCACGGCAGGTCGCCCTCCAGATACTCGGCCGCCTCCTTCAGTGCGCGGTGGCTGGTAAAGAGCAGGAAGGCGCGGCCGCCGCTGGCCTCCAGCACCGGGCGGCAGGCATCCAGCAGCGCCCGCGTGTACCGGGGGTCGCGCGGATCGGGGAGCCCCTCCGGGACGTACAGCAGCGACTGCCGCCGGTGGTCGAAGGGGCTCGACCAGATGGCGGTCTCGGCGCCGCGCAGGCCCAGACGACTCTGGAAGTAGTCGAAACGCCCCGCCACCGCCAGGGTCGCCGAGGTAAAGACCCAGGCGTTGCCGTGGCGGGCCATGTGGCCCCGGAAGCTGCTGGCGACATCCAGCGGCGTGGCGTTGAAGGCGGCCGTCCGCCCGGAGAGTTCCACCCAGTGGACCTCCTCGGGGGTGTCCTCGGCGGTGGCGACCCGCAGCCGCTCGGTGAGATCCAGGGCGCGATTCCAGGCCGTCTCCAGGGTCTTTCCCCGGCCGGCGTTCAGCTCCAGCTCCGCGGTCAGCGCCGCCAGCGCCTCCTCCAGTCGCGCCATGGCGTCCCCCACCCCGGCCTCGGCCGCCACCGGCTCCCAGGGTCGCCGGCTCTCCCCCGACTGCTCGCCGAGGACCACCTGCACCCCTTCCACGGCCTCGGCCAGATCGGCAGCAGCGTCACGCAGCTCCTGGCGCGAGTCGGCCTCGGTGATGGCGGCATTGCCGACGTCTCGCGCCAGCTCCAGCAGTTGATGGTTGCTCACCCGGGTGCTGAAAAAGCGCGTGGCCACATCCGGGAGCTGATGGGCCTCGTCCACGATGACTCCGTCGGCGGTGGGCAGCAGCTCGCCAAAACCGTCCTCGCGCAGCGCCATGTCGGCCAGCAGCAGATGGTGGTTCACCACTACCAGATCGGCCTGCTGGGCGCGGCGGCGGGCGTGCAGCAGGGGGCAGTCGTTGACGCTGGGACACTCGGTGCCGAGGCAGTTGTCCACGGTGGACGTGATCCGCGGGATCAGGGGATCGTCCTCGGCCAGATCGCCGAAATCGGCCAGATCGCCACTGTCGGTGCGCTGCGCCCATTCGCCGACCCGCTCCAGCCGGGCGCGCTGTTTCGGCACCCGCTCGGCGTTGCGGGCCAGTTGCAGGCGGTGTGGACAGAGGTAGTTGTTGCGCCCCTTGAGCAGGGCCGCATCCACCGGCACGCCCAGCGCCTTGCGAACCGTGGGCAGGTCGCGGTGGTAGAGCTGGTCCTGCAGATGGCGGG
>CAZGJO010000083.1:0-8638 GCA_964525685.1 uncultured Ectothiorhodospiraceae bacterium
GGCCTTGGCGATGGCGATGGCCTCGGTGAAGCCGACCAGGGCGATGACGAAGGCGGCGGTGATCAGCGAGGTGACGGTGGTCCAGCCCAGTTCCGGCAGGGCGAAGCCGGGCAGGCCCTCGGGGATGTTGCCGACCACGCGGCCACCGCCGTTGAGTACCAGGGCCTCGTCGTTGAGCTGGTCGATGCGCCAGATGGGGCCCTCGCGTTCAGCATCCGCAGGCGCGCTGTTCTCGGTGTGGTAGACCGCGTCCTCGCTGTCGATGCGGAACAGGCTCACCGAGCGCAGGTCGCGTCCCAGCTGCCGCGCCTGGCCGCGGGCCTCGTCGGCTTCGATCTCGAGCAATTCCAGCTGATAGCGTGCCTCGGCTGCTTCACCGCCCTCGAGGGCCTCGAGGGCGGTGCGCCGGGTGCGGATCTCGTCCTCCAGCCCGTCGGCCCGGGTCCGCGCTTCACGCGTGGTCTCCACCAGCTGGACTACCTGGGGGTCGGCAATGGCGTCGGGAGCGATGGTGGCCTGGCGCTCGAACCCGACGGCCCAGCTGACAACAGTGGCCAGGACCACGGCGATAAGGACGCCCGGAGCCCGGGGCGCGAAACGCTTGAGCGCCCACATCAGCACGATGGCGCCGAGCCCCATGAGGATCGTGGGCCCGTGGGCGAGTTCGGGGATCCGCATGAGCATGTTGGCAATGTTCACCATGAAGGCGTCATTACCCTCCAGCGGTACCCCGAAGATCTTGTTCAGTTGTGACAGGGCGATGACGATGGCGGCGGCGTTGGTGAAACCGACAATCACCGGGTGGGATATGAAGCTGACCAGCGCCCCCATGCGCATCACCCCGAGCCCGAGCTGGACCAGTCCCACCAGCAGCGCCAGGGCGATGGCCATGGCCACGAACTCGTCGGAGCCCTGGGCGGCGAACGGCATCAGAGTCGAGGCCGTCAGCAGGGAGACCACCGCCACCGGCCCGGTGGCCAGCTGGTTGGAGGAGCCCCAGAGCGCGGCGATGATGACCGGCAGGAACGAGGCGTACAGGCCGTAGACCGGCGGCATGCCGGCCAGCTGGGCGTAGGCCATGGACTGCGGCACCAGCACCATGGCCACGGCGATGCCCGCCATGACATCCGCACGAACCGACGCCAGGCTTATGGGGAACCAGCGCAGGAAGGGGAAAATACGCTCTCGCATGCTCATCTCCATTCAGGGCAGTGGCGGTTGTTCTGTGGTTGTCGGCCGTTCTGTTGTTTATGAGGGTGCCGGCTCGCCAAGGGAACCCCGCATTCTAGCATGGATCAGGTAGTTATCGTATCGGCGGGCGGTCAGGGGGCCGGTTCCTCGACGTGCCAGCGGGCGTAGAGCCGGGGACCCGAGACCTCGCAGCCCATGGCCTCCAGCCACTCGGCCACCCGCGAATTGGAGTTGTTGATCAGGTGGTAGGCGTCGGGCTGACCGGCGAAGTCGAGGTTGTAGCGGCGGCTGTAGGTGTGGCGTTCGGCCTCGGCGTGACGGGCGTCCAGCTCCCGGCGCAGCGCCTCGGCCTGTTCACGTTCCACCTCGACGGCATGGCGGTGCAGGTAGCCGACGCGGAACCGCCGGAGGGCACCGTCCAGGGTCTCCGCTTCGACCTCGGCGCGTCCGAAGGCCGAGGACGAGGGGGTCAGCAGGGCCCGAAAGCCGCGCCAGGCGCCGGTGTCGTCTTCGGCGTACCAGCGCCAGTCGCCGAAGGTGTAGCGGACCATGCCGCTGTCGGTGGGCAGCAGCAGACTGGTGTGGCGGCCGTGATCCAGGAGGTGGACCGCCACCGGCTCGGCCACCTCGGTCGGCGGTGTGACCCGCATGGCGCAGCCGGCCAGCGGGACCAGCATCAGAAGCACCAGGAGACGCGCCGCCCACCGGGTCATGCCGCCCTCATCCGGGGAGGCCGCGGTAGAAGAATTCCGGTGCCGCCATGGCCGCCATGTGGGTCCCGTGGTTGTAGTACCGGGTGGTGAAGACGCGCTCCTGGATGGCCTCCTCGCGCGGCTCGCCGATGATGTCGTCCACCCGCGCCATGGTGGCGCTCCACCAGCCGGAGGGGTAGACCGGTTGCGGGAAGTTGAGGGTCAGCACGTCGAGGAAGCCGGCGTCGCGCAGCCCCGAGCGGATGTCGCCGAGGAGCCGGGTATGGATCAGCGGCGATTCGCTCTGCTGGACGAAGATCCCGCCCGCCCCCAGGACTCGGCGGCATTCGGCATAGAAGGCCTGGTTGAACAGCCCCTCCGCCGGGCCGATGGGATCGGTGGAGTCGACGAGGATCACGTCCAGACTGTTGTCCGCGGCCTGGCGCACCCACTCGATGCCGTCGTCGAAGCGCAGGGTGGCGCGCGGGTCGTCGTTGGCCTCGCACAGGCTCGGGAACCACCGCTCCGACAGGCGGGTGACGCGCTCGTCGATCTCCACCTGGGTGGCCTGCTCGACGGTGTCGTGGCGCAGGACCTCGCGCAGGGTGCCGCAGTCGCCGCCCCCGATGATCAGCACCCGCCGGGGGTCGGCGTGGGTGAACAGCGCCGGGTGGCTCATCATCTCGTGGTAGAGGAAGTTGTCGCGGTCCGAGAGCATGATGAAGCCGTCGATGACCATCAGCCGCCCAAAGGTCTCGGTGTCGTAGATGGCGATGTGCTGGTAGTCGCTCTGCTCCTCGTGGAGCTTCTCGCGGATGCGCAGGGAGAAGGCGGTGCCGGCCTCGTCACAGACCTCGGTGAACCAGTGCGAATCGTCCAGGGCCATGGTCTCGCTCGTGGTGTGGGTTGGGGCGCTCACCTTACCCCGGCGCGCGCCGGGGCGACAATCCGCCGGGCACCGGGATCCGTGCACCCGCCGGGAGGCTCGGGGCATAATGGCGCCATGAGCGACTGGACCGAAGACGACACCCGCCGGACCTGGAACCTGCCGCGCTGGAGCGGCGGCTACTTCGATGTCGACGGCGACCGCCTGGTGGCCCGGCCCCGGGGCCCGGAGGGACCCGCCGTGGACCTGCGAGCCCTGGCCGACGAGGTGCGCGACGCCGGCCTGAACCTGCCGGTTCTGGTGCGCTTCACCGACATCCTCCGCGACCGGGTGCGCCGCCTCACCAGCGCCTTCGATGAGGCCTGCACGGCCATCGGCTACACCGGCGACTATACCGCCGTCTACCCGATCAAGGTGAATCAGCAGCGCCGGGTGGTGGAGACCCTGCTGGATACCGAGGCCCGTCCCGCAGGGGAGAATGGGGCCGGATCGGTGGGCCTCGAGGCCGGTTCGAAGCCGGAGCTGCTGGCGGTCATGGCGCTGTCGCGTCCCGGCGACACGGTGGTCTGCAACGGCTACAAGGACCGCGAATACGTGCGGCTGGCGCTCATCGGCGAACGCATGGGGCTGCGGGTCCATCTGGTGGTGGAGAAGCTGTCGGAACTGGAGCGCGTGCTGGCGGAGGCCGAGCGCATGGGCGTGCGTCCGCGCCTGGGGGTCCGGGTGCGGCTGGCCTCCATCGGCGCCGGCAAGTGGCAGAACACCGGCGGCGAGAAGTCGAAGTTCGGCCTCTCGGCCAGCCAGGTCCTGGCCGCCGTGCAGCGGTTGGAGGCGGCCGGCTACCGTGATTGCCTCCGTCTGCTCCATTTCCACCTCGGCTCCCAGATCCCGAACATCCACGACATCCGCCGCGGGCTGCGGGAGGGCGCGCGCTACTACGCCGAGCTCCATCGACTCGGTGTGGCGGTGGACACCGTGGATGTCGGCGGCGGCCTGGGGGTGGACTACGAGGGCAGCCACTCCCGCGCCTACTGCTCCATGAACTACTCCCTGCGGGAGTACGCCCACAACGTGGTCCACGCCCTGTGGACGGTCTGCACCGAACAGGGGCTGCCGCACCCGCGCATCATCACCGAGTCGGGCCGCGCCATGACGGCCCACCACGCCGTGCTCATCACCGATGTGGTGGAGACCGAGCAGGTGCTGGACCCGACCCCGGTGGAGCCGGAGGGCAGCGAGGCGCCGCTGGTGCTGCGCCACCTGCGCGACAACCTGGATCAGCTGCGCGACGGCAGCGACCATCGCTCGCCGCTGGAGGCGTGGCACGACGCCCAGCACGGCCTGGCCGAGGCGCAGCAGATGTACACCCACGGCGTCCTCGACCTGGCCGGGCGCGCCGAGGCCGAGCGGCTCTACTTCGCCACCGTCGCGGTGGTGCGCGGTCGGCTGCAGCCGGCGGTGCGCAGCCACCGCGAGGCGCTGGACGAGCTCAACGACCGGCTGGCGGACAAGTACTTCCTCAACTTCTCCCTGTTCCAGTCGCTGCCCGATGTCTGGGCCATCGACCAGATCTTCCCGGTGGTCCCGCTGCAGCGGCTGGACGAGGCGCCCGAGCGGCGGGCCGTGATCCAGGACATCACCTGCGATTCCGACGGCCGCATCGACCACTACGTCGACGGCGAGGGGGTCGAGGCGAGCCTCCCGTTGCATACCCCGCGCCCCGGGGAGCCGTACCTGCTGGGTCTGTTCATGGTCGGCGCCTACCAGGAGATCCTCGGTGACATGCACAACCTCTTCGGGGACACCGACTCCATCAATGTCGCGTTGACCGAAGACGGGGGCCACCGCCTGTATGCCGCGGAGCACGGCGACACCGTGAATTCGGTTCTGCGCGCGGTCCGTTTCGACCCGGAGCGGCTGCTGGCGGCCTTCCGCGAGACCCTGGAGGAGGCGCCGCTGAGCGCGGAGATGCGGGCGGCGAGCCTGGCGGAGCTGGCGGCGGGCCTCGAGGGCTACACCTATCTGGAGGAGTGAGAACACAAAGTGCGACGCGTTCCCTTCAAACAAGGGCGATCGCGGCCGATACTGGAACGACGAGCGGCGGTGAATTCCGCCGTACGCCGCTAGCCGACGATGAACGGGCCGTACAAGGGAGGTCGCCGTGGAATCACCTTATCTCTCCTTCATGGCGCAGGACGCCATCACCTACGTCGATGCCTACCGCAAGGCATTGAGCTGGCCGCAGAACAAGATCGCCGAGCAGATGGACTGGCTGAAGGACGAGGTCAACGGCGAGGAGCTGCTGGAATCCACCGTCTATGCCGAGTATCGCGGCTACCAGGACGCCCTGCGCTGGGTGGTGCGCGAGGAAGAGCCCGACTTCGTCTATCTCGGGCGTGACGCCGAGCGGGAGGAGGCGCGCAAGGCCGCGGGCAGTCGCAACCAGGCACAGCTGCGCGTGGAGGAGCTGGAGGATCAGCTCCAGGAGCTGCGCGACGAGGTGAAGCGGCTGCGCCACGAAAAGGGCGAGTTCGATTCCCTGGTGGCCGGCTACAAGAACCAGATCAAGGCGACCACCGACAAGCTGAAGAACTGCCAGGGCACCCAGGCCATCCTCATGGCTGCCGCCGCCGCCTTCTTCATCGTCGCGATGGTGCTGGCCTTCGTCTAGATCCCGTCGCCGTGGAAGACCACCCGGTCGCGACCCCCCTCCTTGGCCTCGTAGAGCGCGGCGTCGGCCCGCTCCACCAGTTCCGCGCCGGTCTCCCCGGGGCAGAGCCGGGCCACCCCGATGGAGGCGGTCAGCTCCAGGGGCTGTTCGGCCAGCGCCGCTCCGGCGCCGGTGATGGCGGCGCGGATCCGCTCGGCGGCGGTGGCGATGGCCTCCGGTTCGGTCTCGTCCAGCAGCACGGCGAATTCCTCGCCGCCGATGCGCGCGATGACATCCCCCGTGCGGCAGGTATTCGCCAGCGCTTCGGCGACGGCCATGAGCACCCGATCACCAAAGGCGTGGCCGTAGGTGTCGTTGACGGGCTTGAAGTGGTCGAGATCCAGGAACAGGCAGGTCAGATCGGTGTTGCGGCGCCGGGCATGGGCCACCCATTCGGTGAGCCGGCGGTCGAAGGCACGGCGGTTGTCCAGCCCGGTGAGGGGGTCGCTCAGGGCCATCTGCGCCAGCCGCGTGTGGCTGATGGCGTTGTCCAGGCAGGTGGCGCCCACCGCCGAGAGCCGGGCGAGGAAGTCGGTGCCCTGGTCCGCGGTGAAGCGCCCCTTGCGTCCGCCGAGGGCGTACAGGCCGAGGAAGTCGTCGCCCCGGCGCAGGGGCAGCAGGGCGAGGCTCTCCGGGACCTTGCCGGCGGGAAAGAGGGCCCGGTGATGGCTCTCGGTCGGCCCCAGGGTGATCCCCTCGAAGGCCTCCGGCGGCAGCTCCGTGGGCAGGGCGATGTCCACGCCGGCGGGACAGCTGCCCGCATTCATCAGGGAGCGTACCTCCACCGCCGGCGGCGCCAGCACCAGGCCGGTGGCGGTGAGATCCAGGGTGCGCGGATTGGTGACCAGCAGCCGTTCCAGCAGGGGCGCCAGCTCGGCACAGTTGAGCATCTCCTGCTCCAGGTCCTGCAGTCGCCGGAAGGTGGCCTCGTTGTCGCGCACCCGCTCCATGACCTGACTCAGGCGCGTGCGCAGCTTGCGATTCTCGTGGTTCAGGCGGTTGATTTCGGGATCAGTGCTCATCGATCCAGGGCTCCCGCAGGCGAGAGAATTCGCGGGGGCGGACGTACTGGATGACCTCCTTGCCCTCGGGGTCGTGGACGACCTCGACGCCCCGCTCCGGATACTGATAGTGCACCTGCTGGCCGGCCCCCTGGTGGCGTTCGTCCGGCTCGCCGAAGTAGCGGACGATGAGCTCCTCGTCGAATTCGGCGAAGGGGATGAAGGTCAGGCTCTGCACGGGCTTGTCGCGCAGGCGGTCGATGTTCTCCTCGGTGACCCGGTAGTTGCGTGCCCCGGTGGCGGAGTCGCCGGTCTCGCGTTCCAATGAATCATCGCGCATCGCCTCCAGCGTCGCGCGCGACACCTCGAGGTTGGCGTGGACGCGCCCGTGCAGCCCGCCGAAATTCATCTCGCGGAAGAAGGCCTCGGCGGCAAGCCCGCCCTCCTCGTCCTCGAACAGCGCGACCTGCATGCGCGAGAACTGGCGCTCCTCCACCGTGCCGAGGGGGGTCTCGCCCAGGGTGATGCCGACGACGCGCAGGTCGCCGTCCGTGGTGACCTCCACGTCCCACGGCCGGTCGCGCTCGCCGGGTTCGCCGCAGGCCGCGAGGAGGACCGTGAGGGCAGCCAGGGCGATAAAACGGTGTGCTCGGTTCATAAGGAAACGGTATCACCGCCACGGCGGGGACGCCACTGCTCCGGCCGCCCTCGGGGCGGGAGTGGGCAATCGCTGGGCAGACGGCGTTGTCCTTCGATGCGGCGCGGGGGTAAGGTTGGCCCCTGCCGCAGCCGACGGAGCGCCCCATGACCGACCAATACCACCGCGCCGCCCATCGTCGCGTGACCCCCGACTACCAGGGAGGCGGGCTGGTCAACCTGATGGCCTCGCTGGCGGCGGGCCTGGGTGGGCCCGAGCGGTGGCCGGTGGCCCCGGCGCTGCCCCCGGAGCACGTCGCCGAGGCCCGGGTGGTGGTGCTGGCGATCATCGACGGGCTCGGCTGGGAGGCGGTCTCGGCGGCGCCGGAGAGCTGGCTGGCCCGCCACACCGTGGCACCGTTGACCTCGGTCTTCCCGTCCACCACCACCAGCGCCATCACCACCCTGTACACCGGCGAGCCGCCGGCGGTCCACGGCCTGCCCGCCTGGTTCACCTGGCTGCGCGAATGGCAACAGGCGGCGATCCCGCTCGTCGGCACCCCCCGGGACGCCGAGCGCACTGCGGAGATGGCGCTGCCGTACGACCTCCCCGGCTTTCCCGTCGAGCTGGATGTGACCGCTCACACCATCCAGCCCGGCTGGCTGATGGATTCCGCACATCCCCGCCACCACGCCGGCGGTGCCTGGCGCCACGGCTTTGACGGGCTGGCGGAGCTGCACGAACGCATCGTCGAGATCACCACCCTCTCCTCGGACCGTCAGTACCTGCAGGCGTACTGGGCGGAGTACGACCATCTCTGCCACGAGCACGGCTCCACCGCGCCGGAGACCCGGGCGCATTTCGAGGCCATCGACGCCACCCTGGCCGAGCTCCAGGCGGCGCTGCCCCCGGATGCCCTGCTGCTGGTCACCGCCGACCACGGGCTGGTGGACACCGCCCCGGGCGGCTGCCACCAGCTGATGGATCACCCGGAGCTGGCCGCGATGCTGGCGGCGCCGCTGTGCGGCGAGCCGCGCGCCCCCTTCCTCCACGTCCACCCCGATCGGCTGGGCACGGCGCGCGATTATGTCCGGGAGCACCTGGCCGGGGTGGCCACCCCATGGACCCGCGAGGAGGTGCTGCGGGCCGGCTGGCTCGGCCCCGGGGAGCCCCACCCGGAGCTGGCGCACCGGATCGGTGATCTGGTGCTGGAGATGGCCCCGGGGCAGATCCTGGTGGGCGACCCCGACCGCCCGGGGCCCTGCCTGCGCGGCGTCCACGGCGGCCTCAGCGCCGCCGAGATGACCGTCCCGCTGGTGGTGGCCCCGGGCGGGGGGTGAGCCCGGGCCCCTTCAGGCCCCTTCGAAGGCCGGCCGCTCCGTCGGGGGGAGTGTCGGATGCGGTGCTTCCTGTCCCGCTTCATCCGGTGGCAGCGGAGCCGGCCAGCCCAGCTGGAGACTGGCCCGCGCCGACGCCACCTACCTGCGCGGCCACTACTTCATGCGCGACGCCGATGCCGAT